>JBILBJ010000118.1:0-5863 GCA_044353705.1 Sphingorhabdus sp.
ATCTCGCTGAACTCGGGTGGACGGACTGTCTGCTAATTGAAAAGGACGAGCTGACCTCTGGCTCGACATGGCATGCGGCTGGCCAGTGCCCAAATATCACGGGCAGCTTCAATCTTGCCAAGATGCATGCCTATAGCAATGACCTCTATCCGCGGTTGGAGGGTCTGACTGGGCAATATGTCAGTTGGCATAAATCCGGCGGCATCCGTCTTGCAACCAATGAGCGTGAGCTGGCGTGGATGCGCTACATTCAGGGCTTTTCGAAAATCATCGGGTTCGAGATGGAGATTATCCCGCCTGAGGAAATTCTCCGTCACAACCCATTCATGACGCTTGACGGTGTCATCGCCGGTGCGCGGACGACCGAAGACGGGCATGCCGATCCATCGGGTATTTGCAACGCGCTCGCCATTGGTGCCAAGAATATGGGCGCCAAAATTGTGCGCAAAAACCGCGTGACGGGCCTGACGCAGTTGCCATCTGGCGAATGGGATGTGGAGACTGAGAAGGGCACGGTCCGGGCCGAAATAGTCGTAAATGCGGCGGGCTGCTATGCCCGGCAAATCGCGCAAATGGCGGGCATCGACATTCCTGTGACGAACATGGAACATCATTATGTCGTTACCGATCCGATCCCGGCATTCAAAGATCGCGATGAAGAAATACCGGTCATGCGTTGCCCCCATGTGTCGGGATATTTCCGGCAGGAGCAGAAAAGCGGACTGATTGGCGTGTACGAAAATACAGGTCTCGCCGAAGCATGGGCGCCACGCGGTGGAAACCCTGAATGGGATTCGACCAGCGAGTTGTTCCCCGAAGATCTGGAGCGGATCGCTCCATGGCTGGAGCGCGCGATTGAACGGATGCCGATTTTTGGTGAAGTCGGTTTGCGGCGCTTCGTCAACGGCGCGATCCCGCATACGCCCGACGGCGGGCCCCTTTTGGGACCAGCGGTTGGCCTGAAGAATTTTTGGCATTGTTGCGGCACAAGCTTTGGCATCGCACAGGGTGGCGGGGCTGGAAAATATCTGGCGCAGTGGATGGTGTTCGGTGATGCCGATATCAACATGACCGAATTCGATCCGCGCCGTTACGGCCCTTACGCGGACGAAGATTACAGCCGCGCTAAGGTTTTCCTTGATTACCGCATGACGTTTACGACGCGGCTTCCCGGTGAAGAAGAGCCCGATGGCCGCCCGCAAAAGATGAGCGCGCTATATGGCCGTTTGCTTTCTGCTGGCGCGGTATATGGCGAAACCTACGGCTGGGAGCGGCCCAAATATTTTGCCCTCGATGGCGCAGAAGAAGAAGGCGGCTATCACCGCACCAACAGCTTTGACGCAGTCGCGGCAGAGGTAAAGGCGGTTGCCGAGCGGGTTGGCGTGCTCGACCTGTCTGGCTTTGCGAAATATGATGTGAGCGGACCAGATGCCGAGGCATTTCTCAACCGTATCTGCGCCAACCGCATGCCCAAAAAATTGGGTGGTATCGGCTTGGTCCATCCGCTTTCGGTGCAGGGCCGCATTTATGGCGAAATGACCGTTACGCGTTTCGCCGATGATCACTTCTACTGCCTCTCGGCAGCAGCGGCTGAACAGCGCGATTGGGATTTGCTGATCCAAAGCAAATTGCCGGACGAAGATGTGACCATCCGCAATCTGACTATGGACCTTGGCGTTCTCGTGATGAACGGCCCGCGTTCGCGCGACGTGCTGGAAAAGCTAACCAACGCCGACCTTAGCAATGAAGGTTTCCGCTGGCTCAGTGGTCAGGAAATCGTGATTGCCGGTATCAATATGCGTGCGCTTCGTGTGTCTTATGCCGGAGAATTGGGCTGGGAATTGCATCCTGCGATGAAGGACCTCGCGGCGCTCTACGAAGCAGTATGGGAAGCTGGACAGGAATTTGGCATCGTCAATTACGGACTGTACGCAGCGAACAGTATGCGGGTCGAAAAGGGTTATAAGGCCTGGGGTTCCGAGCTCACCAACGAATTGACGATGATTGAGGCAGACATGCCGCGCTTCATCAATTTCAATAAGGATGATTTCGTCGGCAAGCAGGCGACGTTGGATGCGCCTGAGCGCTTCCGCATTGTGTACGGCGCGGTTGATGCAGATAATGTCGATGTGCGCGGCGGCGAACCAATTTTGGTGGGCGACCATTGTATCGGCCTGACGACATCAGGCGGCTATGGACATCGCGTTGGCAAGAGCCTGTTTTTCGCCTGCGTGCCCATTGAAAATGCGGCGCCGGGGTCGCAGTTCGACATCGTGTTGCAGGGCGAACGACGCATCGGCACCGTGCTGGAGCACCCTGTTTATGATCCTGATAACGCCAAGATGAAGGTCTGATCCGCGTGGCTGAATTACCCAAAAAGGCAAAAGTCGTCATCATCGGTGGCGGTGTCATCGGCTGCTCGATTGCATATCACCTGACCAAGATCGGCTGGGACGATGTGGTCTTGCTGGAACGCAAGCAATTGACCAGCGGCACGACATGGCATGCGGCGGGGTTGGTCGGGCAATTGCGGCCCAGCATCAACATGACCAAGCTCGCGAAATATACCGGCGAGCTCTATCGCGGGCTTGAGGCCGAGACTGGCCAGGCAACGGGCTATCGCCAGTGCGGTTCGATTTCGATGGCCACCAATGCCGAACGCTTTGAGGAGCTAAAGCGCAGCGCATCCATGGCCAAGGTATTTGACTTGCCCGTGCATGTCGTGACACCACAAGAAATCAAAGAGCTGGCCCATATCGTCAATGTAGATGATGTCGTCGGCGGTATTCATATCCCAAGCGACGGCTATGCGAATGCAGTCGATATTACGCAGGCCTTGGCCAAAGGTGCCCGCACTGGCGGCGCGAAAATCTTTGAAAACACCAAAGTCACCAGAATCCGCCACAATGGTGATCGCATCACGGGCGTGGATACGGACGATGGTTCGATTGATGCTGATTATGTTGTGATCTGCGGTGGCATGTGGACGCGCGATTTGGCGGCCAGCGTTGGCGTTGCTGCCCCCTTGCACGCGTGTGAGCATTATTATGTTCTATTCGAAGGCGTCGAAGGCATCGACAATACCCTGCCGGTTCTGCGCGATTATGATTATTGTGGTTATTATAAATATGACGCGGGCAAGCTGCTTGTCGGCGCATTTGAACCCAATGCGCGGCCTTGGGGTATGGACGGCATATCCGAAGATTTCTGTTTCGATGAAATTGCGGGAAGCTTTGAACATTTTGAGCCATTGTTGATTGATGCGATGCGCCGTGTGCCTGCACTGGAAAAAGCGGGTATTCAAAAATTCTTCTGCGGTCCCGAAAGCTTCACCCCGGACGTGCGATACCATCTGGGTGAAAGTGCCGAATTGAAAGGCTGCTTTGTCGCGGCTGGCCTCAATTCCATCGGCCTGCAGTCCGCGGGCGGCGTGGGCAAGGTCATGGCGGACTGGATCCGCGATGGTATTCCGCCGGCAGACCTGTGGACCGTCGATATCCGCCGCAACATGCCGTTCCAGATTAACCGCAAATATCTGCGCGAACGCGTTACCGAAAGCCTCGGCCTACTGTACGCAACGCATTATCCGTTCAAGCAATATGAAACCGCACGCGGGGTGCGCAAATCCGCCTTGCACGACCGGCTCGTCGCGCAAGGTGCGTGTTTTGGCGAAGCTTTTGGTTGGGAACGCGCCAACTGGTATGGTGAACCCGGCAGCACGCCCGAATATGAATATAGCTATGGCCGCCAGAATTGGTTTGAAGCCAATGCAGAGGAATGCAAGGCGGTGCGCGAAGCGGTTGGCCTGTTCGACCAATCAAGTTTCGCCAAATTCCGTCTTGAAGGCCGCGATGCCATGGCCGTGCTTAACCGCGTTTGCGCCAACGATGTCGATGTTGCCCCGGGCAAGCTGGTCTATACCCAATGGCTCAATGAAAAGGGCGGGATTGAGGCTGACCTGACCGTCACTCGCCTTTCGGAAACCGCATATCTGATCGTCACCGGCGCTGAAACCGAGGTGAAGGATTTCAACTGGCTGAAACGCCATACGCCCGACGATGCACATGCCGTGTTGACCAATGTGTCGTCGGGCATGGGTGTCATTTCGATCATGGGACCCAACAGCCGCGCGTTGCTGCAATCGATTAGCCCCAATGACCTGTCGCATGAGGCGTTCCCCTTTGCGACGTCGCAAGAGATTGAGTTGGGCTATGCCATCGTCCGCGCATCGCGCATTACCTATGTCGGTGAGCTGGGGTGGGAGCTGTATATTCCCACCGAATTCATGGCGGGCGTATATGATGCGATTGTCGCTGCTGGCGCGGCGTTTGGATTAAAACATTGCGGCTATCACGCGCTGAACGCGCTGCGCATGGAAAAGGCCTATCGCCACTGGGGCCATGACATCACGGATGAGGATACACCGTTGGAAGCGGGCCTCGGCTTTGCCGTGAAGATGGACAAGGTGGGTGGTTTCATCGGGCGTGAGGCTTTGGTCGCGCAGAAGGAAGCAGGGCTTAAGCAACGCCTTGTGCAGTTCTTGGTCAAATCACCCGAACCAATGCTCTATCACAATGAACCGATTTGGCAGGGCGACCGGATCGCCGGATATATTCGCTCTGGCATGTATGCCCATACGCTGGGCGGCGCGTGCGGGCTTGGCTATGTCGATGCCGCCGACGGCGGTGTCGTCGGGCCAATTGGCGCCGATGATTATGAAATCGAGATTGCCGGTGTCCGCTATCCCGTCACCGCGTCGCTCAAACCTTTTTATGACCCCACAAATGCACGGATCAAAATCTGATGTCACACAATGAACTTATGGGCCGCCTCGCTGCGAACACGCAGGTTGGATACAGTTTCGATCAGGAATTCTACACCAGCGATGCGGTCTTCAAAGCCGACTTTGATCAAATCATCAGCCGGAAATGGCTGCTGGCCGGTCATGTGTCACGCATCCCGGAAAAAGGTGATTATTTTCTGTACCGGGTCGGTAATGAACAGATTATCGTCATTCGCGAAAACAGCGAAAGCGTCCGCGCATTTTTCAACGTCTGCCGTCACCGGGGCTCGACGATTTGTCAGTCGGAAAGCGGCAATGCGCCGCGCTTGGTCTGCCCCTATCATGCATGGACATTTGGGCTTGATGGCCGCCTGATCTCCGCGCGGTTAATGCCAGAGGATTTCGACAAAGCCGAAAACAGTCTGTTCGCCTGCCACATCCGCGTTTTCCATGGTCTGATTTTCATCAACATGAGTGAGGGTGAACCGGACGATTTTGACGCGACCTTTGGCGACATGGGCGCAATTCTCGACTATCATGGTTTTGCTGATGCGCGGATCGCGCATGCCGGCAGCTATCCCACGACCGCCAATTGGAAGCTGGTCATCGAGAATTTCTTTGAATGCTATCATTGCGTGCCGTCGCATCCGGAATTCTGCTCGATGCATGCATCAGAGTCGATCGTTGCGGTAGGCGCAGGGCCAAGTTCGGGACCTGCTGACGCCATTGCAAGCTTCACGCCCAAGTTGCAGGCTTGGGAAGCGAGTGCAGCAGCGGCAGGCCGGCCAATCGGTAATATCGACGACGCCCCCGAAAGCAGCCACCTGCGTCTGTTGATGCAGCGGATGAACAAGGATGGCTGGTCATCGGAAACGCAAGATGGTTCAGCGCCTGCGCCATTAATGGGCAAGCGGACAAAGGCAGATGGTGGCCGGATGCACTTGAGCTTCAGCCCGTTCAGTCAAATTGTTGCCGACGACCATTTTGCTATCCTGTTCCAGTTCACGCCGCGCGGCGCGCTGGAGACCGATGTCGAAATGATCTGGCTTGTCGATGGTCGTGCGACAGAAGACCAGGTTG
>JBILBJ010000119.1:0-5856 GCA_044353705.1 Sphingorhabdus sp.
CCAATGGCCTCTGGCGTCATACGGCCCAAGAAAACCGAGCCTGCGTGCCGCACGAGATCGAAAAGCCGTTCGGCGCGGTCATCATCCACCGCAAGCTCCAAATGCTCACCTGCCAAGCGGTTGACCAGCGGCATTGCGCCTTCCAGATCGTCGACGAGGATTATTGCACCGAAATCATCCCAGCTCTGCCGTGCGACTGCGCCGGTTGCCAGCGTTGCAATCTCGGCATCAACGGCTTTTGCGACGGCGTCGGCAAAACCGGCGTCATCGGTGAACAAAATCGACTGGCTGGTCGGGTCATGCTCGGCCTGGCTCAACAGGTCCGCGGCAATCCATTCGGGGTCGTTCTTCGCATCGGCGACCACCAATATTTCAGACGGCCCAGCAACCATATCAATGCCGACAACACCATAAAGCTGACGCTTGGCTTCGGCGACCCATGCATTGCCGGGGCCAGTAATGACATCAACGGAGCGAATACGCTCCGTACCATAAGCGAGCGCCGCAATCGCCTGCGCGCCGCCCACGCGCCAGATTTCGTCGACGCCAGCCAGATAGGCCGCGGCCATAACCGCTTGGTTAGTCTCTCCGCCGGGCGTTGGCGTAACCATGACAATGCGCTCTACCCCCGCAACCTTCGCAGGGATCGCATTCATCAGCACCGAAGATGGATAGGCTGCACGGCCGCCGGGTACATAGACCCCCGCCGCATCAACCGCCGACCAACGCGCGCCCAAACGCACATTATCAGCATCGCGATAATCCCGGTTTTCGGGCAATTGCGCCTTGTGATACGCCTCTATCCGCTTTGCCGCGAGCGTCAGCGCATCGCGCAAATCCGGCGCGAGGCCCTCATAGGCCGCCTTGCACTGGGCGGCATCAATGTGCCAACCCGCGGCATTCAGGTCGAAGCCGTCAAACCGCCGGGTCATTTCGGCCAAAGTCACATCGCCGCGCGCGCGGACATCGCGGATGGTTTGCGTGACGACGGTGGAAACGTCGGCATCCGCCTCACGCCGGCCGTTCACCAGCGCATCAAATGCGTCAGCAAACCCCGCGTCAGATGCGTTAAGCCGCTGCACGTGCGCCCGACAATTCCCGAAATGTCTGCACCAACGCAGGAATAGTGCCGCTCATCATTTTAAAGGCCGCGCGATTGACGATAAGCCGCGCCGAAACTTGCGAGATGATCGCCGTTTCGACCAATCCGTTTTCTGCGAGCGTCTTGCCCGACGACACCAGATCGACGATGCGTCCCGAAAGGCCAAGCGAAGGCGCCAGCTCCATTGCGCCGTTCAGCTTGACGCATTCGGCCTGAATACCCCGCGCATGATAATAGCGCGCCGTGGTCGCCGGATATTTGGTTGCGACGCGAATATGCCCTGCCTGAACATCGTCAACCGCGCCCTGCGGCATCGCAACCGAAATGCGGCAGCGGCCAATGCCAAGGTCAACGGGGGCGTACAGCTCCGAATAATCAAATTCGTCGATCACGTCGGACCCGACAATGCCAATATGCGCCGCGCCATGGGCTAAAAAGGTCGCGACATCAAAAGCGCGCACGCGAATGATGCTGATCGCAGGATTGTTGGTCGCAAAAAGCAACGCGCGGCTGCTTTCGTCAAAAAACGCAGGCTCAGGCTCAATACCCGCCGCTTGCATAAGCGGCAAAGCCTCGTCGAGAATCCGTCCCTTGGGGATTGCAAAGATGATGCGTTCAGTCACAATGGCCGGGCTTTAGGGGCCGCGCGCAGAAAGGGCAATATGGCAGAAACTATAACATCTCACGAATTTGCCACGGGCGTCATGGATGACCGCGGCATTGCCGAAGGCATCGAGGTGCAGGCTGAACATTGTCGGCGTAACGATGCGCCAGTCACAGCACGCGTTGTTGTGGCCCAGTTGGCGCTTATGCAAGGCGACACCCAATGCGGCCAACGCATCGCGCACTGGCCTGGCCTCCCGCTTGCTGACGCCATGCCCTTGCGGCTCGCTGGCGGGTTTCACCATTTGCACCTCACCGGCGCGGACGAACGCCTAGCACCGATTTATAGAGGCGAAGTTACCGCGCAGTCCGATGTCGACGCCGTGTTGACTGCCGTGACCGCTGACCATGATGCCCGGTTACTGCCATGGCTTGATGGTCCGCCACAAACCAACGAAGCGGGACGCTCCGCCAGCTTCATGGCTGCGTTGCTCTGGCTATCGCCAAGAATCGGCAACACATTCGAAGTGAACGAAATCGGTGCCAGCGCCGGTATCAATACGATGATGGACCGTTATCATTACAATCTGGGCGGTGTACGCGCGGGGCCAGTCCTCTCGCTTATGCAGATCAAACCGGAATGGATAGGTTCTCCTCCACCCGACGCGCCAGTCGAAATAGTGCGGATCAGCGGATGTGATCAGGCGCCCGTTGATTTGTCGGACGCTGATGCTGCGCTGCGGGTTAAAAGCTATGTCTGGCCCGAAAATGCAGACCGACTGGAGCGCATGGATGCAGCAATCGCGCTTGCCGCGCAGTCGCCTCCGTATGTTGTGCAGGCAGATGCGCTAGACTGGGTTTTGGCGCGCCTATCCGCACCGCAAGAACCGCATGTCGTTCGCATCTTCAACCATTCAATCGTCTGGCAATATATACAAGAAGAAAGACGGCGGAAAATTCGTGCGGCCATTGAAGCGGCCGGACAAGACGCAACCGCCGAACGTCCGTTGGCGTGGATCATGCTCGAAACGAACCGAGAGACATTCAAACATGAGCTGTTGGTCAAATATTGGCCCGGGCCCGATACATGGCACCTGCTGGCCGAAGCGCAGGCCCATGGCGCGTGGGTCCACTGGCTGGCCAGTTAACCTAGAAACTGCTCCATGGCCGCATTCACCGCGTCCGGCTGTTCCCAAATGACAAAATGGCCGCAATCCTCGACGGGGGCGATTGTCACATGTGGCACCAATTTTTCGATGCCGTCGATGTTACTTGCGGGCAGCGCCAGATCATCCATCGCCCAGACAACCAGAGTCGGGATCATCAGCGTAGGGAATTCGCCTGCGGCAAAGGCAGGCATTGCTGCATCTTCATCCATCGCAGGCACATATATTGCCGATGCGCGGTACCAGTTAAGCATGCCAAAACACGCATCGCGGTCTTGCCAATCTTTCAACAAAGCAGCCCGCTCTTCGGGCTCCATTGCGCTTGGCTTATCCCAGCTAACTGTCTTCCGCATCAGACTGGTTAAGCCACCCTCACGCACCACAGCATCATTTGCGGGGTCACGAAACGCACGGATATACTGGCTGGCTGCCCGCTGCTGCATGTCGTTAATCATCAACCGCTGGAACAGATAGGGATGCGGCGCATTGGCGATAATGGCACGCGTCACGCGGCCGGCCCATGCGGGGTTAAATCCGCCCGGCTGACCATTTAACGCAACACTCCATGCAATCGCGCCACCCCAATCATGACCCGCAATGATGAAATTTTGGATGCCAAGCGCGTCGGCCAAGGCAAAGATATCCGCGGTCAACTTGTCCGCCGAATAAGCATCGATATTTTGCGGCTTTGATGAATTGCGATAGCCGCGCTGATCCGGCGCAATGCAGAAAAACCGGTCCGAAAAATGGGCCATCTGGTGCCGCCATGTGCGGTGCGATTCCGGAAATCCGTGCAAGAATATAATCGCGGGGTTGGCAGGATCACCTGCCGTAAACGCATCCATTTCAATCCCGGTTGAAAGGGAAAAACGATGATGGTTTAATTCGGTCATGATATTTTGCCTTATTGAGTTGCGACAGTTAGCGAACCGCATATTTTTCTAAATGCAAACACGCCCATTTTGATTGTAAGAATTCTGCGCGCAGGTGGAACATCTCGACGCTTCACTCCGGCATGATATACGCCAAATTGGCCTTTAGTTAACGCGCTTAACGCGCATCGCTCTGCCGTTAACCACCAGCATATAGCTGCCAACCGCGCCACGTTTGATTTTGAACTGTTGCCCGTTCTTCAGAATGAGCCAACTGCCTTCGGTGGTTTGCCATGTGCCAGCGTCTTGAACCGTAAACTGATACCGGCCGTTGCTAAGTGCCTGAATACCGTCGATCTCACCCTCGATCTGCTTGAACTCCTCGTCGCTTTCGCCAAAGAACGGAATTTTGGGCAAGGAGAAGCCAAATAACGATCGCTTGGTCTTCCGCACTTCGCCTTGATCAAGCAACACGACCTGCCGGCTTTCGGTTGCCTCTTCCAACAACTTGCTGGCCGCGTCAAAGCATTGCAAGCGCGCAGCGGCATCTGCCAAGGCACGGCATGCAACGATGTCGCGATAGACTTTGGGACGATTGACGGTCGTTTCGGCTGCATGCGCTGATGACGCGCATAGGCCAGCGATCAGAACGGCATAGGTCAGCTTTGGCATTTTCGTCTCTCCCGCATTGGGCCGTCGTTTCGTTTGCACTTTGGGCTAGCGGCTATTCGCCCGGTGCACTAGCCTTGATCGCCAGCGCATGGACGCGTGTTCCCGGAATATCACCCAGCGCCTTGTTCACCATCCGCTGCCGCATCAGGCGGGACACGCCCGCAAATGCTGCGCTCTCTATTTCCACGGTGAAGTGCGATTCACCCGAGCCATCGTCACCGCTATGGCCATGATGCTTTGCGCTGTCGTTGATGACCGCGAGATGTGTGGGTGCAAATGCTGCGGTCAGCAGCGTTTCCATTTCAATATGTGCAGGGCCTTTTTCCATAAGCTCTGTATTCCCATATCCGCAGTTTTTCGCCAAGGGGAATTATGGATTCGCGGCAGCCCTTTGACCGATTTCACGGCCGCGTTCGCGGGGCGCAGCGGCATTGCGCGCATCCGCACTGCCGTGAGGCAGGCGAATTTCGCGCGCCTGACCCGCATGGCCAGCGCGCCTCGGCCAACGGCCCCGGCGACTATCAATATCTGTGCCTTGAACATGTCCGTCAGTTTAATGCAGGCTATAACTGGTTCGCGGGCATGACCGCCGAAGAAATAATGGAGGCACAAAGCCCCATCAATGTGTGGCCAAGCGAAACCCGTGCCTTTCGCGCCAGCGGCAATGTCGATTCGCCGCCCAAATGGGCGGACTTTAAAGACCCGTTGGATGCTATATCCACCCGCTTTCGATCACGCATGCCCAAGGAACGCGCCGACGGGCAATTCCTGTCGCCGGAGGACCGCAAAGCGCTCAAGACGCTAGGGCTTGGCGAGGATGCGGATAGACGCGCCTTACGTAGCGCCTATTCGGCCAAGGTCCGCGCCTATCATCCTGATAAAAATGGCGGCAACCGGTCTTATGAAAAGGCTTTGCAAGACGTCATTGCTGCCTATACGCACCTTAAAACATCGCCCGCCTTTATTTGACGAGAACGACATGACTGACATTCCAAATATCCAGCCCAACAGCAGCGACACGACCATCCTTGCCGCACCTGACAAGATGGTCAGTGTGCGCGAAATGTTCGGCATCGACGTCGACATGGAATGTCCTGCGTTTTCAGTCGCCGATGAGCGTGTTCCTGACACCGACGACAGCTATGTCTTTGACCCCGACACCACGCTCGCGATCCTTGCTGGCTTTGCCCATAACCGCCGCGTGATGGTTCAGGGGTACCACGGCACCGGTAAATCGACGCATATCGAACAGGTCGCCGCGCGTTTGAAATGGCCGTGCATCCGTATCAACCTCGACGCACATATCAGCCGTATCGACCTTATCGGCCGCGATGCCATCGTTCTGCGCGATGGACAGCAAGTCACTGAATTCCGCGAAGGCCTGTTGCCTTGGGCGCTGCAGACACCGACCGCTTTGGTGTTCGACGAATATGACGCTGGC
>JBILBJ010000120.1:0-5843 GCA_044353705.1 Sphingorhabdus sp.
ATTACCAATGTGGAGCTTGCGTCCAAGGTTGGGCTGACTGCCCCGCCATGCTTGCGGCGTATGCGCGCGTTGGAACAATCGGGCACGATTAAATCCTATCACGCAGATGTGGATGCCAGCGCGTTGGGCTACACAATCACCGTGTTTGCTATGGTCAGCTTAAAAAGTCAGGCCGAAGAAGATCTGAAGGCATTTGAGCAGCATGTTCGGGCGCTCCCCGATGTCCGCGAATGTCATATGCTGAATGGCGAAATTGACTTTATCCTTAAAATCGTCGCGCGCGACCTTCAGTCTTTTCAGGAATTTCTGACCTCGCAGCTAACGTCTGCGCCAAATGTGAGCAGCGTCAAAACGTCGCTGACCATTCGCACCGCAAAAGACGAACCGGGCGTGCCAATACCGATGCCATAAAAAAGGGCCCGATTGCGCGGGCCCTTATTTTAAAAAAGTTGTTAGAGCTTAGGTCGCTGGCGTTGCCGCAGGCGCCGCTGCTGGTGCGGGATTTTCCAAATGGTTGATATATATCACCCAATATTCGGCAATCGCCTTGCGGTTTGCACCGGTAATCTGCGCAAAATCAGCCTTCGCACCGGCATAATCACCGAGCATGGCTTTCGCCATGGCAAGGCGGAAGCGGGTGCGGTCGGTCTGGTTTCCGCCATCCTTATCCAGCACTGGACCTTTGCTTAACGCTGTCTCGTACAGATCCTTGGCGGTCTTATAATCCTTGTGCGAGAAGAATGAGTCACCGGTCAGCGTCGCCAACATCGCTCTAGGGCTCGCTTTTGCAGGGGCGATGGTTCCCGCCAATGTACGGGTATCTTCCGCCAAACGTGCCTTCGCCTCGTTATAACGCTCGCTGAAGGTCACATTGTTCCGTGAGATGACGCCCTTTGCAAAGCCTTCGTCCAATACAGACACAGCCTCTGCCGGATAACGCACGCCGATATAGCTCAAGCTGTCGAGATACTCGGCATATTCTTGTTGAAAGCGCAAACCATTGGTCGCGCGCATCAAGCGCATGAGATCAAGCGATTCTTCAGGGTTCGTGTTGAGCGAACGGTTGAAGAACGCAAGCGCATCATGCCAATAATCGGGGTTATTTTCGGCGATCACCAAATCCTTGTAGAAATTCGCGGCACCAGCAAAATCCCTCGCTTTTGCCGAAAGGTTGGCGGCGCGAATGACATAGGCTTTGTTGATCGGTCCGGCCGCCTTGCTCGCTGCAATCGCCTTGCCGATCCAAACGATAGCGTCAGCATCCTTATTCTGCTGCGACATGGCGTTGGAAATCAGAAACTCGATATTGTTGGCGCGGTACCCAAGGTTGAACGCATCAATCATGCTCTTTTCAGCGTCGGCAAACCGTTTGCCATCATAAGCAATCGCGCCCTTGCGGAACGTATATGCCTGCTTCATTTCCACAGGCGTCGTTGCGGATGCGAGCAACAGATCGATACCTTGATCCTGCAAAGCCGTGTCTTTTGCCGAAACGCCGATGTTGACGGCCAAAATGCCGGCTTCATAACGGTCATCATCATTGGCAATGGCAGCCAGAATTTTCGGAAATTCAGCCTTCGCTGCCGCTGCATCCTTGGTTTTGTTCAAAAGATTGGCGACGGGCATATAAGCCGCGATGAACGGCTTGGAATAATTTCTCTTGGGAGCCGCAGGCGTGGCTTCCTTCCCCTTCTTTTCTTTCTTTTCCTTCTTTGGCTTTTCATCAGACTGCGCAAAAGCAGGCGCAGCGGTTACTGCGAACAATGAAAGTGCAAGGGCAAATTTTGAAACCAGCTTCATTTAACTCTCCGGGATTATAGATGTATTGCCGTGTGCTTCGGTTAACGTCGTGTATAGGACCTTGCCATCTTCAGTGCAATTGACATAGCGCAGTCGCATGAATTCCCGTTGAACGATCCAGAGGAAAATTCAAGTGCCTGAACGTACCGCAGTTATAATTGGCGCACGTGGCGGCATTGGGGCGGCGCTCGCCGATGCTTTGGACGCGGGCGATCAATATGACCGCGTCATCCGGCTGCATCGGACAAGCGCGCCGGCAATCGACATACTGGACGAGGCAAGCATAGCCGCCGCGGCAACCAATTTGGCGGACACAGCGCCGCAATTGGTCATCGTGGCCACGGGGTTATTGCACACAGCCACTAAAGGGCCGGAAAAAAGCCTGCGTGAACTTGATCCTGAATGGATGATGGAAAATTACCGCATCAATGCGGTTGGCCCGGCATTGGTGGCGAAACATTTTCTGCCGATCATGGCAAAGCAAGGCCCGATCTGCTTCGCGGCGCTTTCCGCCCGCGTGGGCAGCATTTCGGATAATCGGCTTGGCGGATGGCACAGCTATCGCGCGTCGAAATCGGCGCTCAATATGTTCATCCGCAACATTGCGATCGAATGGCAGCGCAAAAACCCCCAATCGGTTGTGGTTGGCTTACATCCCGGCACCGTCGAGACGCAGTTGAGCGCGCCATTTAAGGGCAATCCGGCGCATGAACGCTTCGCCCCTGCCCGCGCTGCTGCCGACATGCTTGGCGTGCTTTCAGGGCTAAACCCTGAGCAAAGCGGGCAGATTTTCGCTTATGACGGCAGCGTCGTCGCCCCCTGATAGCCCAGTGGGCGTGAATCTGTGGATAAGCTGTAGAAAACACCCCTATTTGGGCAGTCGCTTGTGGCCATGTGACCGACTTGGGTCTATGGCTTAGTGACCCAAAAAATATAAGGATTTTCGCGCTGTGAGCGACGACATAGTTACAATGGAACCATCGGACATTTCGCCAGTCGACATCGTCGATGAAATGAAGTCGAGCTACCTCGATTATGCGATGTCGGTCATTGTATCCCGGGCCCTGCCTGACGTTCGTGACGGCCTGAAGCCCGTTCACCGCCGCATATTGTTCGCAAGCCAGGAAGGCGGCTTTGTCGCTGGCCGACCATATCGCAAATCGGCAAAGATTGTCGGCGACGTCATGGGCAACTATCACCCGCATGGCGACAGCGCGATTTACGATGCGCTTGCCCGTATGACGCAAGATTGGTCGATGCGCGTGCCATTGATCGATGGTCAGGGTAACTTCGGATCGATGGACCCTGATCCGCCCGCATCGATGCGGTACACCGAAGCACGGTTGAACAAGGTCGCCAACGCGCTGTTGGATGATCTCGACAAAGACACGGTTGATTTCCAACCCAATTATGACGGCAGCCGCGAAGAACCGCTGGTTCTGCCCGCACGTTTCCCCAACCTGTTGGTGAACGGCGCTGGCGGTATTGCCGTCGGCATGGCCACCAACATCCCGCCGCACAATCTCGGCGAAGTTATCAAGGCCTGCTTGGCCTATATCGATAATCCGGCCATCTCCATTGATGAGCTGATCGAGATCGTCCCTGCCCCTGATTTCCCCACTGGGCCATTGATCCTTGGCACCGGCGGCGCACGTTCGGCCTATCGCGAAGGCAAGGGCTCCATCATGCAGCGCGCCCGCCATGAGATTGAGGAAGGAAAAGGCGATCGTCGTTCCATCGTCCTAACCAGCATTCCGTTTCAGGTTGGCAAATCCGCTCTGGTCGAAAAAATCGCCGAAGCCGCGAAGGACAAGCGTATCGAGGGTGTTTCCGACATTCGCGATGAATCCAGCCGCAAGGGCGTGCGCATTGTCATCGATCTGAAGCGTGATGCGACCACCGATGTGGTGCTCAACCAATTGTGGCGCCATACGCAGGCGCAATCGAGCTTCCCCGCCAATATGCTCGCCATTCGCGGCGGACGGCCGGAGGTCCTCAACTTGCGCGATATCATCGAGGCGTTCATCCGCTTCCGTGAAGAGGTCATCACCCGCAGAACGAAGTTCGAACTGAACAAAGCGCGCGAACGGGCACATTTGTTGCTTGGACTCGTTGTTGCCGTCACCAATTTGGACGAAGTTGTCCGCATCATTCGCGGATCTGCCAGCCCGGCCGAGGCACGCGCCGCGTTGATCGCCCGCAAATGGCCAATCGCCGAAATCGCTTCCTACATCAAATTGGTGGAAGCCGTTGAAACCGAAATTTCGGGCGATAGCTACCAATTGTCGGAGCTTCAGGTGCGCGCCATTCTTGAACTGCGCCTGCATCGCCTAACGGCGCTTGGCCGCGATGAAATTGGCAAAGAACTTCAGGGGCTTGCGGAAAGCATCGCAGAATATCTCGCAATTTTGGGCGACCGCGTAAAGCTGTACGCCGTTTTGCGTGAAGAGCTGGTCGCCATCGACGCCGAATTTTCGACCCCACGCTTGTGCGAAATTACCGCCAGCTGGGACGGTCTTGATGACGAAGACCTCATGGAGCGTGAGGAAATGGTCGTCACCGTCACCCACGGCGGATACATCAAACGAACCGCATTGGCGGCTTTCCGCGCCCAAAACCGTGGCGGCAAAGGCCGCGCGGGTATGGCGACGAAGGACGAAGATGCCGTCACCGAACTGTTCGTCACCAGCACGCACACACCCGTATTGTTCTTCTCGAACATTGGTAAGGTCTATCGCCTAAAGGTTTGGAAGCTGCCCGAAGGCGGCCCATCGACCCGCGGTCGGCCCATGGTCAACCTGCTGCCATTGGGCGAAGGCGAAGTCATTTCCAACGTTTTGACGCTGCCCGAGGATGAAGCCGAATGGGGCGGCCTCAGCGTCGTATTTGCCACGGCCAAGGGCTATGCCCGCCGCAACAGCATGGACGCATTTGCCAATGTCCCAAGCAACGGCAAAATCGCTATGAAGTTCGAGGGCGAAGATGCCGACGACAAGCTGATCGGCGTTGAATTGTTGAGCCCCGAAGACGACGTCTTGCTGGCAAGCCGCAACGGCAAGGCGATCCGCTTTGCCGCCGACGACATTCGCGAGTTCCAAAGCCGCGCGTCTACCGGTGTTCGCGCCATGAAGCTCGCCAAGGGCGACGAGGTTATCTCGCTGTCGATCCTTCAGCGCGTGGGCACATCGCCCGAAGAGCGCGAAGATTATCTGCGTTTTGCGCCGTGGAAGCCCGAGAAGGAAGGCGAACCCACAATGTCGGCGGAACGCATTGCCGAAATGGCGGAGCGTGAACAGTTCATCCTGACCGTATGCGCCAATGGCTATGGAAAATTGTCATCGGCTTATGGATATCGCCGCACGGGCCGTGGTGGCCAAGGCATCACCAATATCGACAATATCGAACGTAACGGACCTGTTGTCGCCAGCTTCCCCGCAACCAAGGGCGACCAGTTGATGCTCGTCACGGACCAGGCCAAGCTGATCCGTATGCCACTGGACAGCTTGCGCGTCCTTGGCCGCGGCACCGCAGGCGTGCGTTTGTTCAACGTTGGCGACAATGAACATGTTGTCGGCGCAGCGAAGATTGACGAAAGTGATGATGAGGCAGACGTCGCAATCGACGACACAAGCGAAGTAACATCCGCAGTAGCCGAACCATCCGATGGAAACGAAGCGGTATGAGCACAGCGCATGTGATAGCCGCAGTCCTTGCAGCCGCCACGCAAAGCGCACCTGCTGCACCCGCCGCTGTGCCCAATGATTATGCGCTCGAACAGAATTGGCTTTGCCGCCCGGGCCGTCGTGACGCGTGCAGCACGCCTAGCCTTGACGTAACAGAGGTTGCGCCAGATGGAACGCGCACAGTTCAAACTGTAACCCGCGCGACCGCGGCGGAAGCCGATTGCTTCTATGTATATCCGACCTTGTCATATGACCCGGGCGGAAATAGCGACATGATTGCCAACGACGAAGAACGCCGGGTTGTTGAGGCGCAGTTTGCACGTTTTGGGACGGTTTGCAGAACTTTCGCGCCGATCTATC
>JBILBJ010000009.1:0-18836 GCA_044353705.1 Sphingorhabdus sp.
TGTATTGTAAGCACAATACAGTCCCTGAGATTCGTTCTAGCTACCCTAACCCGTCCCGCCAAGCGGGATTCAGACAAACGGCCTATTTCAGGATGCAAATAGCAACTTTTTCCATGGCTTGTGGCGCACATGGCACAGCATTCCAGATTGCCGGTTGCAATGAATTCTGCAAGCCGCTAAGTGCCCGCCTTCACCACATGGCGGCATTGCTGATTAGGCAGGTTGTTGTTTAGGGGCCCGATGGCGGAGTGGTGACGCAGAGGACTGCAAATCCTTGCACGCCGGTTCGATTCCGGCTCGGGCCTCCATTTTTTCAGATTGAACGAGACGCAACCGAGCGTCTTCTTGCGGCGGGCATGTGTTCCCGCAGTCCAAACCGCTCCAGCAGTTGGGGACGAAGCGTGCGGTATTCCGTGTTACCGCTGGCGTGGCTCAGTCGCCCCCTCTTTAGCTCGGTCCGTGACTGAAAGCCGTCTTAACGCCGGTTTATGTTGCGGGTATCAAGAGCTTCGGATCAATGCGCGCATTGTTCCATTTCATGCCCCAATGCAGGTGCGGGCCGCTTGCCCGGCCGGTCGCGCCGACACGCCCGATGACTTGCCCCTGCTTCACCTGGTCGCCCTCTTTTACGAGCAGTTCGGAGCAGTGTAAAAATGCGCTGTTTAGCCCCATGCCATGATCAATCATCAGCAAATGCCCCTCCAGCGTGAAGGCATCCGTGGCCGCAAGCGTGACGACACCGTCCGCCGGCGCGACAAAATTTGTCCCATTTGGCGCGGCAATGTCCATGCCGCTATGATAGCTGCCGGGCGTCCCGTTATAGATACGCTGCGCGCCAAATAGGCCAGACGTCCGGCCAGCCACTGGGCGCATAAATGCCTGCCGCCAACCATTGCCAAAAGTGGTTTTGGCGCGCGCTGCATTTATGCGGTCGAGCTCCGCGCCGCGTCTTGCTTCAAACTCTACGGTTGTTTTTGCGCCGCCCGTGGGGTTGGCAGACACATTTTCAATCCGCCAGTTGCCCGGTGCGACGGCCAAAGTGCGATCCAGCGTCCGGCCATCGGCGAATGTCGCGGTCAGGATCGCGCTGTTTTCGGCATCGCGGTCAAAACCCATCAAGAAAAAGCCGTCGGCTGTCAAAGGCAGGACAACGCCGTTCAGCGTGACGGACTGCGCACCGCGCGGTGCACGCGCGATGACGAGGCCGCCTTGTACCGCTGGCATAGACATCCAGAAATCTGTGGGGGCAGCCGACTGTTGGGTATGTGCGGGTGGTGCAGCCGTTGCGCTTAATGGCTGCGCTGAGATCCCCGCGAGCGCGGCTAAGAAAATCCAGCCGGAACGCTGCAATCCATTAACCCTTTTTCATCGTCGCGCGAACAGATGCATCCGCGCTGACATAGGGTTCCTGTTTGACGACGCTCCAATAACGCAATTCTTCCAATGGAATGGCCTGCCCCGTTTCGGCGCACAGGACATGGTCGCCTGCGGTCAGCATACGAAAACTGTTTGCCATATAATGCAGGCGGGCGACTTTGTTTTTGGAAGACATCAACATTTGGACATTATGGCGCATCGATGCTGAATGGGCAATGCACGGCTTTACCCGTCAAACAAATTGCCTTGATTGACTGCAGCCTTTGCTGGTTTCGACGGGGATGTTCGCGGCGCAGGTCCGCCACTTACTTGGCCGCCGACTTCGCCATCGACAAACCGCAACGTCACGTCACCCGCTTTCACCGCGGCTTCCCGTGTCATAATGGTTTTGCCATGCGCATCGGTCACGCGCGCAAAGCCGCGCTTAAGCGCGGCTTCGGGATGCAATGTGCTCACCAGCCGCGTCAACGCATCAAGGCGCTGCTGCCCCTGCTCGGCACGCCTTGTCAAAAGACGCGGATGCAGCATCATTGCCGGCGCTGAAAAAGCAACTTCAGCCTTGCCCACTCTGGTCCGAAGCGATTGGCGAAGCCGTTCGGACAAGTCGTCGGTGCGCTGCTGATGCGGTGCTGCAAGCTCTGACAAGCTCGGCATCAGACGGCGCTGCGCCTCAAGCCGTTCGGCCGCAAGGTCGACCTTTTTGCGTATCATGTTGGACATGCGCAGTCCGAATTGCCCCACACGTTGCAGCAAATCGCTGCGCACGGGAACGGCAATTTCGGCCGCTGCAGTGGGTGTTGGCGCGCGCAAATCTGCGGCAAAGTCGCACAGGGTTGTATCGGTTTCATGCCCGACAGCTGATATAATGGGTATCGTGCAATCGGCGACGGCACGGACCACGGCCTCATCATTAAATGCCCATAGGTCCTCAATTGACCCGCCGCCGCGCGCCACGATGACCAGGTCCGGGCGGCGCGTGGCTCCGTCATGGGGCATTGCGGAAAATCCATTAACCGCACGCGCGATTTGGGCGGCGGCGCCTTCGCCTTGCACCAATACGGGCCAGACGATCACATGGCTTGGAAAGCGATCGGCAAGACGGTGCAGTATGTCACGGATGACTGCGCCGGTGGGCGAGGTTACGACGCCAATTGTACGCGGCAGTGATGGCAGCTTTTTCTTGCGTTCAGGTGCGAATAAACCTTCGGCGGCGAGCCGTGCCTTCAGCTTTTCAAACAAAAGCATCATCGCGCCTTCGCCTGCGACTTCCAAACTTTCGACCACGATCTGGTAATTCGACCGGCCCGCATAGGTCGTCAATTTGCCCGTCGCGACAACCTCCAGCCCGTCTTCAGGGGCGAAGGGCAGGCGCGCCGCCCCACCTTTCCACATGACGGCGTCCAGCCGCGCATTTTCGTCTTTTAGCGAGAAATAAATATGGCCCGACGCCGCGCGCTTAAAGCCCGAAATCTCCCCGCGCACGCGGACATGGCCGAACCGGTCCTCAACCGTGCGCTTCAACGCCAGCGATAACTCCGACACGCTCATGGCCTGGGCATTGTCGCCGGGCCGCTCCTCGGCTAACAGGCGGGCAACTTGCGGGTCAGCATTTTCAAAGGGGTCATTTGCGGACATGAATATCTTGCTCATCGGATCGGGTGGACGCGAACATGCGCTGGCGTGGAAGCTCGCGCAATCGCCAAATTGCGATACACTCTTTGCCACGCCGGGCAATCCCGGGATTGCTGAAGAGGCGGATCTGGTTGCATTGAACATCTCCGATCATGCGGCGGTCATATCCTTTTGCGCGGGGCATGATGTCGGGTTGGTCGTGGTCGGTCCCGAAGCACCGCTTGTTGCTGGCCTGGGCGATAGCTTGCGTGATGCGGGCATTCCCGTTTTCGGGCCCAATCAAAAGGCAGCACAATTGGAAGGGTCGAAAGGCTTTACCAAAGATATATGCGCAGCGGCTGGCATCCCTACAGCTGGCTATTACCGGCATGACAGCAAAGCATCGGCACTATCTGGCCTCGACGCATTTCAAGCACCCTATGTCATTAAAGCAGACGGCCTTGCCGCGGGCAAAGGCGTGATTATCGCGGAAACCCGCGCCGACGCGGAAGCCGCGATTGAAGATATGTTCGGTGGCGGTTTTGGCGACGCGGGCGCCTCTGTTGTCATCGAAGAGTTTATGACCGGAGAAGAAGCCAGCTTTTTCGCACTGACCGATGGCCGCGATGTGGTCGCATTCGGGTCTGCGCAAGACCATAAGCGCGTCGGCGATGGTGATGTTGGCCCCAACACCGGCGGCATGGGCGCATATTCACCGGCAATTGTTCTGACGCCTGCGTTGCAGGCCGAAGTCATGGACCGCATCATTAAGCCCACAGTTGCGTATATGGCCGCGCATGACATGCCCTATTCGGGTGTGCTGTTCGCTGGGCTGATGCTGACCGATGAGGGGCCGAAGCTAATCGAATATAATGCGCGCTTTGGTGATCCCGAGTGCCAGGTGCTGATGACGCGTTTTGACGGCGACCTTGCGTCTTTGATGTTGGCAGTTGCGACGGGCAAGCTCTCCGAAGCGGCGGCGCCAAGCTTTTCACCCGACACGGCATTGACGGTCGTCATGGCGGCGAACGGCTATCCCGATGTACCCCAAAAGGGCGGCGCGATTGATCTGGCAGATGTGTCCGGCGCGAAGGTATTTCACGCAGGCACTGCTGAAGTAAGCGGGCAATTGGTGGCCGCGGGCGGACGTGTGTTAAACGTTACCGCAACAGGGGCGAACGTTACCGACGCGCAGGCAAAGGCATATGCAGCAGTGGATCAGGTCATTTTCCCCGATGGCTTTTGCCGCCGCGACATTGGCTGGCGTGAGGTTGCGCGCGAAGCAGGGAGCTAAGCAAATCGCGCAAATACTGGCGCTGTGGATTAACGCTTTCACGCCCCGCAAAAATTGCGTAACCCGTTGGCGATGTTGAGGGAATTTCTGGGAGGAATATTATGTCCAACAATCTACTGATTATTATTGCGGTGGCCATTATTGCCATTTTATGTTTGTGGTTGCTCGCGCGTAACGGTGCGAAGAAGACAGCTGCGCAGCCGAAAGACGTCGCTTCGTCAGCAGCTTCGGCACCTGTTGCGAAGGCGCCTGCTGCGCCTAAGTTGGCAGCGAAGAAAACCGCGAAAGCCAAGGTCAAGGCGCCAGCGAAAGCTGCAGCAACGAAGGCCGCGCCAGCAGCTGTTGCCAAGCCCGTTGCGGCAAAGGCGAAAACGGCGAAGGTGCCTGCACCAAAAGCGGCCTCTAAAGCAGCCCCTAAAGCGGCAGCGCCGAAGCCTGCTGCACCGAAGGCGGCTAAACCGAAGGCTGCAGTCGCCAAGGTCGCAGCACCCAAGCCAGCAACCAAGGCCGCAGCAAAGCCAGCAGCAAAGCCTGTCGCCGCAAAAGCAAAGGCCGCACCAGCGCCCAAATCCGCGCCGAAGGTGAAGGTAGAAGCCGCACCCAAACCCAAGGTCGCCAAACCAGCGGCCAAGGCTAAGGTATCGGTCCCTGACAATCTCGAATTGTTGAAGGGCCTTGGTCCGAAAGTGAATGCTATGCTCAAGGGATTGGGCGTAACAAGCTTTGCCCAAGTGGCGAGTTGGACGGCTGCTGATGTCGCCGAAATTGATGGCAAGCTTGGCGCATTTGCGGGGCGTATCAGCCGCGACAACTGGATTGATCAGGCCAAATATCTCGAGGCGGGCGATGTCGCCGGTTTCGAAAAGAAATATGGCGCGCTGGGTGGCGACGCCGCCAAAGGCTGACCTGATTATTTTTTAATGCGTTTTGGCCTTGGCTGAAGGTCGCCGCCACAATTGGGGCAGCGGCCATTCAGCGGGCCATGCACGCAGGGTGCGCAAAAGGTGCATTCATAGCTGCAAATCATCGCGTCGCCACTGTCCATCGGCAGTGGCGATGTGCATCGTTCGCATGTGTCCCGCATTTCCAGCATCTTATCTTCCTTATCGTCCAACCCGTTGTAGCCCCGTACCGTGCATCTTTAGCCATTGGTCAGCGGCCTTGCGGTTGCCTTCAAACAGGACATCGAGCCAAGCGTAGAAGTCGGGACTGTGGTTCATATGCCGCATATGCGCGACCTCATGTGCGATGACCGAACGGCGCACAGATGCAGGCGCCATGATCAGCCGCCAGCTGAGCGAAATGGTTCCCCGGCTGGAACAACTGCCCCACCGGCTGCGGGGATCGCCCAACGACAAGCGCGGGACGGGTTCCCCGGCTTTGTCGCAATAATGTGCGATTTCTTTGGTGAAAATCCGCCGTGCTTCGCCCTTGAGCCATCGTAAGATGCGGGCTTCGACCGATTCCCTTGGGCCACCCAAGCGCAGCATGCCTTCGCCGCAGCGAATGCTGCGCGGCCATTCTTCGCGCCATTCAATCAGGTGGCTTTCACCTTCAACAGCGATTTCGCTGCCAGGGGCAATGGGGGCAATGTCAGGCGCGCTGTTTAACCGGGTGGCGATCCATTCGCGTTTCTTTTCGACAAAATCGAGCGCCACATTTGTCGGCGTATAATGCGGCATCGTTATGCGGATTTCGCGTTTTATGGCATCGGCGCGCATCGAAATGCGCTTTGCCCGCGGGTTGCGGCGAATGCGCACGGGCACGCTTTCCCCTTCTATGACCACTTCAGGATCAGAGAGGCTGTTCGACAATATGGTTTTCAAGCGGCCCAGCATGCAATTCCGATATTGCCCGACCTTTGACTGAGATACCAGCGTCATGAATCGTCTGGCGGCTTCCGCTCACCAAATAATGCCATTCGGGAAGTGGCTTGCCCGCCGCGCGCAGGACATAGGCGCAGGTAGACGGTAGCCAGACATAATCTTCAATCTTGTCCGCGGTCAGCCGAAGACATTCGGGCACAATCGCCCGGCGTCCGCGATAGTCGGCACATTGGCATGTCTGCAGATCCAGCAATTTGCAGGCGACATTAGTGGGGTAGATGCGGCCGGTATCTTCGTCTTCCACCTTGTTGAGACAGCATTTCCCACAACCATCGCACAATGCCTCCCATTGTGCGCGGTCGAGGCTCTCTATCGGAGCTTCCCAAAAAGGCGCTTCGTTCAAATCAGCGCACCCATTTTGCCAATTCCGCCTCAACCAAATTAGGCGGGCCTTCATTGGCGTCGGTATTGGGAACGTCGGCGGGCATAAGTGCCAAAGGCTTGCCGTCAGGGCCCATCAAATAAGGTGTCTGGCTGTGGCTCATCAGATAGCTTTCGGGTGAGGACCCTTCGACACGGCTGGTGTAAATCGCAAATTTCTTTGCTGCGTCCGCAATTTCGGCCTCCGTGCCGGTGAGCCCAATCGCGCGCGGATGAAATGCGCTAACGAATTGCTTCAGCACCTCTGGTGTGTCGCGCAGGGGATCGACGGTAATGAAAATCGGCTGAATCTTTGCGCCAAGCTCGGGATGGCTTTTCTCATAAGCCTTTAACCCTGCCATCAGATTCTGCATGTCGGGCGTGCAGATATCGGGGCAGTTGGTGTATCCGAAATAGACGATGCGATATGCACCGTCGAATTCCTTGAAGGTCCGTTTTTTGCCATTTTGATCGGTCAGCGTAAAATCACCACCGATGGTTGCACCGGCTAGCGGGGCTTCGCTCAATGGCGGCTGTGCGGGGGGTGAATCACAAGCCGACAGCAAAAGCGCGGCGGAGAGCGTGAAAATCAGTTTTTTGTTCATAGCGGGGCCAGACATGGTCTGCTAAAGACCAGTTATCAAGTATGTTGGACATTTAAATGGGGCATCGTTTGTTGAAAAAGCCGTTTTTTCTCGCTTTGGCCGCAGGACTGATTTTGCCGGTAGCCGCTGGCGTTGTTGCGCCTGCTGCACAAGCCCAGTTTTCAGACAGCTATAATTTTTTGAAAGCCGTGCGCGACCGTAAGGGCGATGAGGCGGAAAAATTTCTGGCCGCGCCGGGCACGGTGATTATCAACACGCGCGACAATTCAACGGGCGAAACTGCGCTGCACATTGTCATTCAACGCCGTGACGCGTCTTGGCTTGGGTATCTTTTACAAAAAGGTGCAAACCCCAATTTGGCCGATAAAAAGGGTACGACGCCTTTGATGCTCGCCACGCAATTGGGCTTCATCGATGGCATTGATTGGCTGTCCCGTAAAAAGGCACAGATTGACCAGACCAATCGCGCTGGAGAAACCGCGCTGATTCTGGCGGTGCAATTGCGCAATGCAGAAGCGGTGCGCATGCTTTTGAAGGCTGGTGCAAATCCGGACAAGAAGGATAGCCGGGCGGGATATTCTGCGCGCGATTATGCGCTTCAGGACGGACGGGCGAATGCCATTGTCGCGATCATCGAAAATAACGGCAAAACCGATGCGGCAAAGAAACCTGCCGAGCTGGACTTTTCGGGCATAGCTGAACCGAAATAAGGTCCGTCGGCGCGCCGCGCGCTGGACGGATTAGCCGGGGATAAATTTCATCGCGACGCCATTCATGCAATAGCGTTTTCCGGTTGGCTTTGGGCCATCGTTAAACACATGGCCAAGGTGCCCGCCGCAGCGCGCGCAATGCACTTCGGTGCGTGGCACGCCGATTTTATAGTCGGTTTTGGTGCCTATGCCACCGGCCAGCGGTGCGTAGAAACTTGGCCAACCCGTTCCGCTTTCAAACTTGGTAGCCGACGCAAACAGCCGCTGGTTACAGCCGGCGCAGACAAATATGCCCTTGCGCTTTTCGCCGTTGAGCGGGCTCGTATAAGGCCGTTCGGTATCTTCGCGGCGCAACACGCGGTAGGCAGCAGGCGACAAGCGCTTTTTCCATTCAGCGTCGCTATATGTCACCGCATATCGCGTTTTCGCGGTTGCACTTTTGCCGCAGCCAAAGACAAACACTGCGGCCCCTGCACTTGCGAGTGACAGAAATGTGCGTTTGCTCAGCTGCATGACATTTTCCTTTGGGCGCTCCGGCTATATATATACCGGAAACGTCCCAAAGCTTTCATATCAATAGCGCGACAGTTCTGCATCCATCTTGCGATAGCCATGGACGAAGCAGCCCGCCACGCGCTCGGGCTCGGTCACCACATTTGGTCGCAGGCGGCGCACTGCCATTTCTTCCAGCAAGATACGGATTTGCAATTCCGCCAATCGCGCGCCTACGCAACGGTGGATGCCATATCCAAATGCCAAATGGCGACGGGCGTTCTCACGATCGACAATCAACTTGTCAGGATTATCGAACACCGTCTCATCACGGTTGGCCGACAGATACCACATGCCAATCTTGTCGCCGGCCTTAATGGGGGCACCGAACAAATCATGGTCCTGCAGGGCGGTACGCCGCATATGCGCCAAAGGCGTCTGCCAACGAATGATTTCGCTCACCGCGTTGGTGATGAACTGAGGATTCTTCTCCAGCTTTTCGCGCTCGTCGGGGAAGCTGTTCAGTCCATACGCATAACCCGACATCGAATTGCGAGTCGTGTCGTTTCCGCCCACGATAAGCAGAATGAGGTTACCCATATATTCAAATTGGCTCATGTCCTTCATCGGCGAATGGATCATGCGGCTGATAAGGTCGGGCGCTTCACCGCGATTTTTGCGCTCGTCCCACAGACCCTGGAAATAGGCACCCATTTCAAACATTTTGGCAAGTCGCGCCTGACGTGTGTCTTCGGAACGGACGAGTTCGATGTCGCCCGCCCAATCGGACCATTCGGTCAACTTGCGGCGGTCTTCCCATGGGAAATCAAAAAGCAGCGCCAACATCTGCGTGGTCAGTTCGATGGATACCAAGTCGACCCAATCAAACGCTTTGCCCACCGGAAGCGAGTCCAAAAGCTCGCCCGTGCGGCGGCGGATATCGCCCGACATGCGGTCCATTTCGCCCGGTGTGAACGCCGGTGCGATGACGCGGCGTTCTTCGGTGTGCTTGGGCCGGTCCATCGCAATGAACATCGGCATGATGATTCTTTGGTCTTCGGGAATTGGCTCGGCGAGCGCATTGTCGTCGATTAAGGTGATGCCACCATGTTCAAATGACGATGAATAAATGTCGGGAAGCGCTTCGACATGTTGAATGGCTTTAAGTGTCGTGACATTCCAATAGCTGCCGAAATCGGAACCCTCAATCTTGTTGATCGGCGCTTTTTCGCGCATCTCTTTAAAGATGGGATGCCAGCGATCCTCCGCATAAATATTGGGTTTGGTGACGTCCCAATGATGTGGTGCCTTGTTCACTTCCCAAGGCAGCGAATCGCTTTCAATTAGGGGGGCAGTTGCCATTATTATCGACTCCTCTCAGCACCGAAACTGCCACTACTGACAGAAATGTCAATCCAGTTTCGAACCGCAACCTATTAAAGGTGATTATGCGTTCACCCCGGCATTTTGATGAAGCCGAACAACCGGCGCGCACCGTCATCCTTGCCACGGCCAGCGCTTCCTGATTTCATGACGTTTTTCTTGAAAAGATATACGCCCAGTCGCAGCAACAATATCGCAAACAAGGCCTGGCCGATAATCGCGACGGCGTGATGCCACAAAACCGGTTCAAGCGCGGCGCGCCCAATCATCGCAAAGGGCGAACTGAATGGGAAAATGGCAGCAAATTTCTCGATCGGCTCACCTGTTTTGGTCAGGGCATAAGAGGCGAAGAAGAAATTGATCAGCTGCGCCATGGTGACGGGCATGGAAATGGTCTGCACCTCACGCACCGTAGCCGCCATTGCCCCTATCCCGAGGAAAAGCGCACCCAGCATCAAATAGGTCATGATGAAATAGGTGAAGCACAGGCCAATGAACATGGGCCAGCCAACCGCCGGCATGGGGAAATTTGGCAAATCCGGCCCAATCGCGGCGAAACCAATCAGCCCAACGGTTGTCCAGACGGATATACCCAGCAACGCCATGCCGAGCATCGCAAACAATTTGCCAAGGAATACCGATTCCATGGGAATCGAGGCGGCGAGAATTTCGATAATCTTGTTTGATTTCTCCTCCACCAGATTGGACAACACCATGCCCGCAAGCAAAATGGTCAGAAAGAAAATGAAAAACTGCCCACCCTGCGCAGTGACCGTGCGCAGCGTCTTGTCGTTGTTAGCGGACTCGACAACAATATCGGGTGTCGAACGCGGCAACGACATCGTGCCGCCGCTCTGGGCATAGCCTGCCAACAGTTCAATGTCGGCGCGTTCGCGTTGAATGGCGTTGGCTGTGCCGGTTATCACGGGTTTCGCCAGCGTGCCGGTGACGACAACGCTTAAGTTGTCGGTCTTTTTTGCAAGATAGCTTTGCGGCGCTTTTTGATCCGCAGCAGGATCGCCGACGACGACCATGCGGGCGAAATAGCGGTCTCCCAATGTCTTCGATAGCGACTCGCGGGCGGACAGGATTTTCCCGGCCTCCTCTTTGGCCAAGGCAATGACAACAACGGGTTGCGACACGTCTTTGGCGATTTGCTCACCCAAATTACCCGCCGCAAATCCGACAAGCACAGGGAAGAAGGGGCCAAGTAAGAAGAAGATAAAGGCCTTGGAATAAATAATCGCCTTAAAATCACGGCGGGCAATGACGAAGGCGGCGCGGATGATTTCCTTCATTTTGCTTCTCCCACATCAGCGTCATCCATCTCGGCGGCGACGGCTTCACCCGCGATGGCGACGAACGCATCGTGCAGCCCCGGCCTTTCAATCGACAGCGATTTGACGCCCGCCTTACCCTCGACCAGCGCCGTGAGCAGCGGCTCCACCCCGGTTTCGGGCAAGGTGAAATGCCACCAATGCCCTTCTGATTTGGTTTCAAGGGGCAGCGCCGATCGCCATGGTCCGTCCAACGTTTCGGTTTCCAGATGCACCTGCGGCCGCAAGCGGTCACGCGCTTCGGACACCAGCCCGTCGAAACTGATTTTACCCTTGGCGATAATGGCGATGCGTTCGCACAACCGTTCGGCATGCGCGATGACATGGGTGGAGAAAATCACCGTCACACCCTTGGCGACTTGCGCGCGGATCATCTTTTCAAGCTTGGCTTGATTGAGCGCATCCAGCCCCGAAAAAGGTTCATCGAGGACGATCAGCTTTGGGTCGTGGACGATTGTGCCCATCAGTTGCACCGTTTGGGCCATCCCCTTGGAAAGCTGCCTAATCTGGCGGTCTGCGGCATATCCAAGGCCAGCCTCTTCCAGCAAGGCCCGCCCTTTTTTCGCGCCCTCTTTCAACGATAGTCCGCGCAGCGCGCCCATGAAGGCAATTGTGTCGACCGCGCGCATTGATTGATACAGGCCGCGTTCTTCGGGCAAATATCCGACATTGCGGGACTGTGTTATCGGCCGGTCCGAGCCCAGTAGGCTGCGCGTTCCGGCATCCGGATCAATGATGCCAAGCAAGGTGCGCAACATGGTTGTCTTGCCAGCGCCATTCGGGCCCAGAATGCCAAAAATACTGCCCTCCGGAATGTTCAGGTCGACCCCGTCGACAGCACGAAAGCCATCGAATTGCTTTACGAGTCCCTTTGCCTCTATTGCGTACATATGAAATTGCCCCGGAGAGATATTCGGTGCTGAATAAGGTTGGTGCGTGAAAAGAAACAACACAAATATAGTTAACGAATTGCAGGCCAAGGCGCAGAGTGAGGGCTTTGTCGCCTTTGGCGTTGCGCCGGGTCACCTTGCGCCACGCGCGGGGCAGCGGCTGCGCCAGTGGATCGATGAAGGCCGCCATGGCGACATGTTGTGGATGGAAAGCCGCATGGATGAGCGTTCCAATCCCGATATTCTATGGCCCGAAGTAAAATCAGTGATCATGCTGGGGATGAGCTACGCACCGCCGCATGACCCAATGGCGCTTGCCGGCGATGACACAAAGGCGCGCATATCGGTCTATGCGCAAGGACGCGACTATCATGATGTCGTCAAAGGCGCGCTCAAGCGGCTCGCAAGTTGGCTGGCCCACTCGGCAGAGGTCGGCGTCAAAGTGTTTGTCGATACCGCGCCGGTGATGGAAAAGGCGCTGGCTGAGGTGGCGGGACTTGGCTGGCAAGGCAAGCACAGCAACATCGTCAGCAAAGACCATGGCAGCTGGCTGTTCCTTGGCGCGATTTATACGACGGCAGAGCTTGCGCCATCGGTTCCCGCGACCGACACATGCGGTTCGTGCCGCGCGTGTCAGGATGTCTGCCCAACCAATGCCTTCCCCGCGCCATACCAAGTCGATGCCCGCCGATGTATTTCGTATCTCACCATTGAGCATAAGGGCCCCATCGACCCCGAACTGCGCCCATTGATGGGCAATCACATTTACGGCTGCGATGATTGTCTGGCGGTATGTCCGTGGAACAAATTTGCCGAGACTGCTGCAGCACATAAGGCATTTTTGCCGCGTGAAGCGTTGGTCGCGCCGAGCATTGCGGACCTTTTGACTTTGGACGATACGCAGTTTCGCCAGCTGTTTTCCGGATCACCGATCAAGCGCATTGGCCGCGACCGCTTTGTGCGCAATGTGTTGATCGCCGCTGGCAATGGCCGTGACCTCGGCGTGCTACCCTTGGTTGAGATGCGCATGGATGACACCTCACCCGTCGTCCGTGGTGCCGCGATCTGGGCGATGTCGCGCCTGTCGCCCGAGATATTTGCGCGTGAAAAGCAGGCGCGGTTGGCGGACGAACTGGACCCGTCGGTTCGTGCGGAATGGACGCTGAGTTAATCAGCGGCGTTGCAAGGCATCAATGCAGGACGCGCGATCCACCGCAGCGCCATCACTGCGTCGCGCGTCGACATAAGTCACGATTTCGGTCCGGCCCTTGCCGTCGGGATAGAGAAACACATCAAGGACGCAGGCTTTGCCGACAAATTGCAGCTTGTGGCCATGAACCTCAACCACATCAAGCCGCGGTTCGCCAAAAAGGCGTTTCAGCGTGGCGACATCCTTGCCCATGACTGCCTCTAGGCCCCTTGGTCCCGTGGCAGGGCGAACGGGAGTGGGCGGCGCAGTGTGCTGTACAGGTGCTGGCTGGCGTGTTTGCGCGCGTGCTGGCGGCGCAGATACATAGCCCGCCAAAATCAACGCGATCGCGCATGCGTTTATGGCTTGTTTCATATGGCCCTGTTTCCTGAATGGACGACGTGCACAGCCATTGCAGTCGCAAGCACGGGCACCAGCAAGTTGAAAAACGGGATCAGCATGCCAATAGTGCCCACGAAACCCTGCAAGAGGCGCGGCAGTTTCTGGATGCTGCCCTGCGATGCGCCATGGCGGGCAATCAGCATGTCTTCCAAATCCTTGCCCAAAAGGACGGCGTTGATGAGCATGAACGCGATCGCCGTGCCAACGCCCGTCACCAGCAACACAATATACAGCGGCAAGGCGAGGAGGTTATAACCAACCACCCGCGCGACTGATCGTACCGCCATATGCACGCCAGCGGCTACGCCCGGACGTTTTCCAAAAGCGGCTTTCTGGGGATAATATCGGTCTTCAACCGCATCGATAATATCGTCGGCAAAGATCCAAGTGATTGCGACGGCGACCACCCGGAAAAGCAGAAAAGCCGAAATCGGGATGATAGCCAGCGACAGCAAGGCCGACAGATATGCGCCGTTTTGAATGTTGAGCCACGCAAAAAGCCAGTCGAGCGCAAACCACATGCCGACGCCCAATAAAAGGAAGCTGGCAAAGGTGCACAACACCACTTTGATGAGCAGCATTGCCACGCGCCTGTCCGAAAGGCTTTGGAATGAAAGCTGTAGCGCTTGTATCATGTCGCGCTTCTAAAGCGCTTGCCCGAAATGTCCAACCCCAGTAGGGCGCGGCGAGCTTACATATAGGAAAATTCATGACTGAAAGCCGCTTCGACGTCCTCGCTATTGGCAACGCAATTGTTGATATCATTGCCAACACCGACGATGCTTTTATCGACAGCGAAGGCCTGACCAAAGGCAGCATGCAGCTCATTGATGAGGAACGTGCGCAAGCATTATATGCGCATATGGGGCCTGCCCGTGAAATCAGCGGTGGCTCTGCCGCAAATACCTTGGCCGGCCTTGCACGGCTTGGACATAAAACAGCATTTATCGGGCAGGTCGCAAATGATCAGTTTGGCCAAGTGTTCGCACATGACATTCGTGCGGGCGGTATCCATTTCGATGTTCCTGCACGTGATGGCGCGCCTTCGACCGCACGTTGCTACATTCTCGTCACGCCAGATGCGCAGCGGACGATGAACACCTTTTTGGGCGCGTCGCAATATCTGCCTGCCACGCTGATCGACAAGGCACTGATCGAAAGCGCGGCGATATTGTATCTGGAAGGCTATTTGTGGGATCCTGAGGAGCCACGTGCAGCCATGCGAACCGCCATCGATATCGCGCGTGCCGCCGGTCGCAAGGTTGCGCTGACATTGTCCGACGCATTCGTCATTTCGCGCCATGGACCCGACTTTTTGGCCGAAATGGATGCCGGTCGCATCGACATATTGTTTGCGAATGAAGTCGAAATTTGCGCGCTCAACAACAGCAATGATTTTGAAGCATCGGTCGCGGCCATCGCGGCGAAGGTTCCGTTATTGGTCTGCACACGCGGCGAACATGGCGCAATCGCCATCGAAAATGGCGTGCGTACCGAAGTCGGCGCAGAACCTGTCACCCAATTGGTCGACACAACAGGCGCAGGTGACTTGTTCGCATCAGGTGTGTTTGCAGGGATCGCGCAGGGCCGCCCGATGGCGGAATGCCTTGTTATGGGTGCAGTTTGCGCTGCCGAGGTTATTTCGCATTATGGCGCGCGGCCAGAAGCGGATATCGCCGAGCTTGTTGCCAAGCGTCTGGCTTAATCCTTTTTCTTGCGGAACAGCACTCGGTCTCCCGGGCCAAAGCCCCAGCGCCAAATAATCCAGCCATAAAGGCCGAGGATTGCAGGCACGCCAATCGCCAGTTCCACCCATTCCAGACGGGCAGGGACGCTGACGATGGCCATGCCGAGCAATGTTGCCGCAGCGACAGCAACCAGCAATGCCCAACGCCACACGCGGATGGGCTGTCCCAATAACCGTGACAGCAATCGCGATTTGATGAGCGAGCCGATACCAAGCGATATCATCAGCCCGCAGGCAACGGCTGCCGCCTGATACAAGCCAACATATTCGGGCTTAACGGGGATATCATCGACCAGCATGATAAGGCCGACGCTGACTAAAGCTTGGACGGCCAACATCCCGATTGAAATCAACAGGTTCCGGTGACGGGCCATATATACCAAAGCGGATTCACTGACGACCGCCGTGGCCGCCGCAACTTCGGCCGCCAGCAAAAAGGCAAGCGCCGCTGTTCCGCCGACAAATTCGGGGCCCATCAATCCCATGACGGCCTCGCCGGGGATGCCAAGCGCGAGTGCAATTCCGGCCTGCGCCGCGATAATCCAGAAACCAACCTGGCCGACCTGTTTTGCGATTTCGGCATAATTGCGGGTCTGTAAATTGCGCGTGATGACGGGACCTAATATCGGGTCAAAGCTGGTTTTAAGCTTCTGCGGGAGGCTCGCCACCTGTTGGGCGACATAATAGATACCCACCACTGCCGGCGAGGCAAACAGGCCCAATATGGCAAGGTCAAGTCGTCTGCTGCCCCATTCTGCAGCGTCCGCTGCAGCCAATGGCAGGTTGCGTTGGGCAATCACCAAAGAACGCTGCACACTTGGCCGCCATCCCCATGCAAAGCCATAGCTGCGCCACAAGGGCCATAGTGCAAACAACAATGCGGCTGCCAGCGAAGCGACGTAAGACAGGATCAAGCCGTCGCGCGCGGAATAGAAATAGAGCGCGCCTGCCGCGATGCTGATTGTCCAAGGTTCAACGATGGCGCGCGCCCGCACGGTCGATGCGATATCGAATTTATAGGCCAAGGCGGACAGGGCGATGTCTGTTGCGACAATGGCAAAAATGGCGAGCGGCAGAAACCGGTCGAGCCCGTTAATGCCGCTGTTGGGAAACATCAGCTCGGGCAGCATGATCAAAAATGCAGCGCCAACCGCTGAAGCCGCCATCGCCGCGAAAAGCGCATCCGCAATCATATGGGCGTGCGGGCGGTCATCCTTCGCAAGCAATTCCGCCAGCCCACGGCGCAGGCCAAGTGAGGCAAGCTGCGCGACAAATTCGATAATCAATATGGCATAGGCAAAGCGGCCAAGCGCTTCGGGACCATAAAGTCTGCCCGCGATAAACAAAAATGGGATGCGGGCGGCCAACCGCAACAGGAAGCCAAACACATTCGTCCGCCCGCCCTTTGCGAGTGCCTGAATGTCCTCTTCGTCGGTTCTGGCTGCAGTCAATGGATCGCCTCTTTTGGTACGCTAGCGGATTAGGTCCGCCGTTACCAGCTTTCGGGCTTGAGCGGACGTGCCAGCAATTCGGTGACGACGGCATCGACGGTCGCTGATCCCGACAGCAATGCGCACACGGCGCTCACGATGGGCATTTCGACATTAAGCGACGTTGCCGACTGTAGCAGGACCGGTGCGGTATATGCGCCTTCGGCAACGGTCTTGCGGTCGGCCAGCAGGCTTTCGGATGATTGGCCTTGTCCAAGGCCTCGTCCCAACGAAAAGTTACGCGAGTTTTCAGAACTGCACGTCAGGACCAGATCGCCCAATCCTGATAGTCCGGCTAGCGTTTCGGCTTTTGCACCGCGCGCAAGGCCGTATCGCTGCATCTCGGCAAAACCGCGTGCAATCAATGCCGCACGTGCGTTGAGACCAAGGCCTGCGCCGTCCACAACACCGCATGCGATTGCGAGTACGTTTTTGACAGCACCGCCAATTTCCGCGCCGACAACATCATTAGACCAATAGGGACGGAAGGAAGGTGAGGCTATCCGCCGCATCAACACCGACCCCAGCGCCTGATCGGCGGTGGCGAGCGTGACCGCTGTGGGCTTTCCAGCAGCAACCTCATGCGCAAATGTGGGGCCTGACAAAACGGCTATCGGATTGCCCGGGCGCGTTGTCGCGGCGACATCTGACACCAGCATTTGGGTATCGGCCTCAATACCTTTTGCGCACAGGATCAGCGGGGCCTGTGTGTCTGGCAGCGCCGACAGTGTGGCGCGCACATGCTGGGCCGGGGTCACGATGAGCAAATTTTCACATGCGATCATGCGGGCGAGGTCAGCTGTCGCCTCAATTTTTGGCGACAATGATGTGCCCGGCAAAAACAGGCTGTTTTCGTGCCGGTTGTTTATGCTCTGCACCGCCTCTTCTTCGCGGGCCCAGATGAGGACGTTATCGTGGATTTGCGCCATCACGGCGGCCAGCGCGGTGCCCCATGCGCCGCCGCCAATGATACCAACCGGATAGGGCATCTGGTTCATGCTTTCACGCCCGCACCGCGTGCGGGTGCTGCGTTGGGGTCAAGCGGCCATCGCGGCCGCGCCACAAAATCAAGGCCATCGGTCAGACCCATCGCAAATCTCTCCGCGCCAGCCCATGCGATCATCACGCCATTGTCGGTGCACAGCCATAATGGCGGCGCGACAAAACGCATGCCACGGCTTGCGGCAAGCTGCTCGAGCATATTGCGAATGGGCACATTTGCCGCGACGCCGCCGGCGACAACCAACGCAGCCGGCGCATCAATCCGATCCAGCGTATAGCGTATCCGGTCGTACAGGCAGTCGATAACGGCTTGCTGAAAGGATGCGGCAATATCCTCGACGCTATACTGTCCTGTCTCATGCGCCCGCAGCACGGCGCTTTTCAGGCCAGCAAAGGAAAAATGCGGCTCATCAGCGCCTTTTAAGGGGCGGGGTAGCGGCACATTTTTCGCGTTGCCCAATGCTGCTGCGCGTTCGACGGCTGGCCCGCCGGGAAAGCCCAGGCCCAAAATCTTCGCCGTTTTGTCGAATGCTTCGCCCACCGCATCGTCGATGGTGGTGGCCAACCGGTTATAGTCGCCAACTCCATTTACCCGCAGCAACTGGCAATGGCCGCCTGACACCAGTAGAAGGAGGTAAGGAAATGCGAGATCGGGATCGACCAGTCGCGGCGAAAGCGCGTGGCCTTCAAGATGGTTGACGGCAATCAGCGGCTTTCCAGACGCCATGGCAAGCGCCTTTGCCGTCACAAGCCCAACCATGACTCCGCCAATGAGGCCCGGGCCAGCGGTTGCGGCAATGGCATCAACATCATCTAACGTCATGCCTGCGTCCGCGAGCGCGGTTTCTACCAAGGGGGTCATCAGTTCGGCATGCGCGCGGGCGGCGATTTCGGGCACGACGCCGCCGAATGCGCGGTGATGATCTTCCTGGCCAGCCAAGGCATGGCTCAAAATCGTCCGGTCGGAACGCACAATTGCCGCTGCGGTTTCGTCGCAGCTGGATTCAAGACCAAGGATGATTGCCATTGCGCTTTCCCATAGGTGGACGTGGCGCTATGGA
>JBILBJ010000121.1:0-5815 GCA_044353705.1 Sphingorhabdus sp.
AAATGCGCAGATAGCTGTCCCGGCTGTGGCTGCGGTTCATTGCCTTTAAAATGCGGTCCGAACCCGATTGCACGGGCAGGTGCAGGAATGGCATCAGCTTTTCGACATCGCCGTGCGCGGCAATCAGCCCCTCGGTCATGTCGTTGGGGTGGCTCGTCATATAGCGGATGCGGCGCAGGCCGGGAATTTTGTCGAGCGCGCAGATGAGGCCATCGAGACCCTGCAACTGGCCTTTGTCGTCTTCACCGTCCCAAGCGTTGACGTTTTGGCCCAACAAAGTGATTTCTGCGGCCCCCGCGTCAACGATAGCCTTTGCCTCGTCAATCAATTCGCTCCAGCCGCGCGAAATCTCCGCGCCGCGCGTGTAAGGCACAACGCAATAGGTGCAGAATTTGTCGCAGCCTTCCTGAACCGTCAAAAACGCAGACGGCGCTTGCTTGCGGCGTGCCGGAAGTTTGCCGAATTTGTCGAGACCGGGCAGGTCAAGGTCGACCACGCGTTCACCGCGTCCGACCGCGGCAACCATCTCGGGCAAATTATGATAGGCTTGCGGGCCGACAACGATGTCCACTTCGGGCGCTCTGCGGCTAATCTCGCCGCCTTCGGCCTGAGCGACGCATCCGGCCACGGCAATGACTGGGCTGCTGCCGTCCTTGCGACGCAAGCGGCCGATTTCAGAATAGACCTTCTCTGCCGCTTTTTCGCGAATGTGGCAGGTGTTGAGCACGACGAGATCGGCATTTGCCTTTTCATCGGCCGGCGTCATGCCTTGGCTTTCGAACATTTCGGCCATGCGCTCGCCATCATAGACGTTCATCTGGCAGCCGTAATTTTTGATCGAATAGGTTTTGGGAGAATCCGTGCTCATAGCGCGCGTCTATACATAGCGCAGTGCACCCCCGCCACCCTCCATCGCGGCACCTATGCGCGCACGAACTTCAGCGGAAATCGCCTTGCGGTCTGGGTAGTGCAAGGGATCAAACGGCTCCAGAAAATGCAGCGTTGCCGTAATCGGTTTCAGATAGGACAAAAGCCGCCAGAAGTTCTCGGTCACTTTTTCATCTCCGACCCACGCTACACGCGGGGTATGGTGCCCGTAGCTTAGAAATACTGGCTGAACGAGCATGCCGGATGGTGGCGGAACGAGTGCGGCAAATAAAGATGGTTTGAACGGCAAAAGGCCCGAACCGTCATGGGTCGTGCCTTCGGGGAATATCGTGACCGGTTGATCGCCCGTCATTGCCGCGCGCAGATCTTCCACCTGATTTCCGACACTGGCGCGGTTTTCGCGGCTGACAAAGATTGTGTTGTTGATCTTGCAAAGCCACCCAATCAATGGCCAGCCCTCAATCCCGTCATTGGCGACAAAGGTGCAACCGGTGACACCTGACATTACGGGGATGTCGATCCAGCTATGATGGTTGGCGGCGTAAAACACATTCGCGCGCACCCGCTGTCCCGTCGTGGCGGTTGCAATGCCGCTGGTCCAGCTGATCGACAGTAGGAACAGGCGCGGCCACGGCGATGGCCGTTTGAGAAGCCGCCACAGATTGTGGAGGAGCAAGCTCGTGACCAAGCTGGCGGCCATCAGCAGCAGCCGGGCGGTAAACAAAAACTGGCCAGCTAAAAATGCAGCAGGGTTGCGGCGTTTAATCCTTGCGGTCGATGGCGACGCCATAGAGTTCCATACGATGGTCAACGAGACGGTAGCCGAGGCGCTCTGCAATGATTTTCTGCAGTGCTTCCAGTTCGGGATCGACGAATTCGACAACTTTGCCGGTTTCGACGTCGATGAGGTGATCGTGATGCGCCTCTGGCGACGCTTCATAACGCGCGCGCCCGTCACCAAAATCGTGGCGGTCCAATATGCCCGCTTCTTCGAACAAGCGGACGGTTCGATATACAGTGGCGATCGAAATCTTAGGGTCGATGGCGGACGAACGTCGATAGAGCTCTTCCACATCAGGATGGTCCGTCGCATCCGAAATGACGCGCGCTATGACGCGGCGTTGGTCGGTAATGCGCAGGCCGCGTTCGTTACACAGCGCTTCAATGTCGATTTTGATATCCATCGCGATGCACATTTACTGCCGCGCCACGATTCGTCAAAGAAAAAGGCCGGAGAATGCTCCGGCCTTATTTTTCAGTGAAGCTTTGACCGCTTTACTTGACTTTTTTCTTCCGGCCCGAACCCGGTGCGCGACCAAGGCCGATAGCCTTTGCGAGTTCACGACGTTGTTCTGCATAAGCAGGTGCAACCATCGGATAATCGGCGGGCAGACCCCATTTTGCGCGATAGTCATCCGGCGTCATGCCATAATGCGTCATCAGGTGGCGCTTCAGCATTTTCAGCTTCTTACCATCGTCCAAGCAGACGATATAATCCCGTTTTACCGAATTGCGGATTGGAACAGCCGGTTCCAAAACTATTTCAGGCGCAGCAGCCGTTGCGGAAAGACCGGCGAGTGCCGCGTGCACATTACCGATTAAAGTTGATACGTCCGATACCGCGACACTGTTGTTGCTGACATGAGCAGCGACAATATCGGCGGTCAGAGTAATTAACAATTCAGCGGTATCGTTACTTTCTTGAGACATATTTTGAACCTTTGGACCCATTTTTATAGTTTGTTTATATTTTACGACTTGCCTGATGCATATAGACTTGAAATGAAGTCGTCAAGAAAAGCCGTTAGCTTTCAAATATTAAAGATCAATGAACATCGTAATCGCGTCTGGACTTATTCCTTCTGCGCTTTTGTAATAATTTTTGCGCCGTCCGATCGGTGCAAAGCCAGCCTTCACATAGAAAGAAGATGCAGGGTTCCCGTCGCGAACTTCAAGAAACAATTTCTCACGGCCCGCTATTTGGCCTCTATTTATCACGTCGCTGAGAAGATTTTGGCCAATCTGTTGGCGCTGGTACTTTCGTGCAACGCCAATCATTAGCAATTCTTCATGTTCAAAAACCCAGCGCGTGATGGCGAAACCGCATACCACGTCACCATCTTTGGCAAGTAATAGCTGGCAGTCCGGCAGGACTAAAGTGGACAGGCATTGCGCCGCCGTCCACGCTTCGCCAAATCGGGGGTCGAAGGCGTCGGACATGATGGGCATGATGGACGCAATGTCTTTTGCATCGCCTTCAACGACGTGGATCATGCCCGGACTGCGGCCGGTTTTGCGTCTGGCGCCCTTCCATACACAGGAACGGGCGGAAGGGCGCGGTCGTCGGGTAGATATGCCCATGCTCTGGCTTCGGGCAGAATATCGGTCCAGACACGATCCGCGCGTTGCGGGTCAATGTCGCCGGCAACATGGTCGGCGACGGCAACAGTCGGCAATAGTTCAGGCAAAACCGACCGCGCTGGCGCTATCGAATGCCCGGCGTCATTAAATGCTTCGAAGAAATATTCACCATGGCCGCCGGTCATGATGACATCGACAGCGGCGTGTGATGCGCTTTGTGCGCGCGCCATCGCCGCGACCAAGGACAGGCAACCATAGCCATGCACTGGTATGTGCCACGCCAATCCCAATGCTTTGGCGGCTGCGAGGCCCACACGAATACCGGTGAAGCTGCCGGGGCCAACATCCACCATGATCTGGTCAGCTTTGCCGTTATCCGGCAACGCGGCGATGAGCGGAAGCAAGCGTTCGGTATGTCCGCGGCCAATGACCTCATGCTGGGCGGCCAGCAGCTGCTTCCCATCGAACAACGCAACTGAGCACGCCCGTGTGGCGGTATCGATGACCAATGTGCGCATGATCGCCTGCTGCCGCTTAGGTTAGGCGACCTGATTGAAGCGGGTAAATTCAGGCCGCGGGCTGCGGGCAAAAATGCTCGCTGTGTCGCCATAGCCAAGGGTGCAGATGAAATTCGACTGCATTTTGGTCCCGGCAAAAAATGCCTTGTCGACAGCGGCATTGTCAAAGCCCGACATTGGACCAGTATCCAACCCCAATGCACGCGCGGCCAGCATCAAATAGGCGCCTTGCAAGCTGCTGTTCCGAAACGCCGTTTTTTCAATGGCCACGTCGTTGCCGGCAAACCAGCTGCGGGCATCTGCATGGGGAAACAATTCGGGAAGCTGTTCGTAAAATTCGAGGTCCATTCCGATAATCGCCGTGACAGGCGCTTGCAGAATTTTGTCGCCATTCGACGGCATCGTGCATGCCGCCAGCTTTTGTTTCGCTTCGGTGGATGTGCACCAGATGATGCGCGCGGGAAGACAGTTCGCAGATGTCGGGCCAAATTTCATCAGGTCCCAAATGCCCTCAAGCTGCGCCTGCGACACGGGCGTATCGAGATACCCATTGTAGCTGCGGGCTTCGCGGAACAGCTGATCAAGCGCGGTGTCGTTTAATGCTTCGGACATAAGATTTCTTTCAGGCGGAGAGTTTAGGCGGCACGCACTTCGATGACTTCGGGCACATAATGCTTCAGCAATTGTTCAATGCCGTTCTTCAGCGTTGCCGAAGAAGATGGGCAACCAGCGCATGCACCCTGCATCTGCAAAAAGACGATGCCCTTTTGAAAACCGCGATAGACGATATCTCCGCCGTCATTGGCAACGGCAGGACGGATACGCGTTTCGATCAATTCCTTGATCTGGACAACAATGTCGGCATCTTCAGGATCATCGAGCGGATAATCTGGATCTGCCGATGGGACAGCAAACCCAGCGGCAGCTGGTTTGAAAAGCGGCATGTTCGCGCTGAAATGGTCGAGCAAAATGGCAAGTACGTCTGGTTTCAGGTTGGACCATTCTGTCCCGGGTGCAGCGGTGACCGAAATAAATTCGCGTCCAAAAAATACCCCGGTTACATCACCAAGTCCGAAAAGTGCCTCCGCCAATGGCGAAGCTTCAGCCTCTTCAGGGGCGGCGAAATCGCGCGTTCCATTTTCCATCACGGCGCGGCCGGGCAGAAATTTGATCGTGGCGGGGTTTGGGGTCAGTTCAGTTTCTATCAGCATTTCACGCATGTGGTGCGGTGGCGGTAAAAGTGCAAGCCAGAATGTCTTGACAGGGGCGAAGCCACGGTTGACCTAGCGCGTCAAAAGGAGAGCACAAATGGTCGATCAGTCGCACAAAACAGCCTGGATAACGGGCGCATCGTCGGGGATAGGTGAGGCGCTGGCCAAAGCATTTGTCGGGAACGGCGGCCATGCCGTGCTTTCCGGACGGAATGTCGCTGAACTGGAACGCGTCGCGCATGCTACCGGTGCGCCCGAACGCTGCTTCATCCTGCCATTTGACACAGTCGACTATGCGGCTTTGCCGTCAAAGGTCGCTGAAGCCATTGCCTATCAGGGCAAGATCGATGTGCTGGTCAATAATGCGGGCATTTCGCAACGCTCACCCGCCATCGACACCGATCTGTCGGTTTACCAGCGGATCGTTGATGTGGACTTGCTTGCGCCTATCGCGCTGACGCAAGCGCTTTTGGGGCATTTGGTTTCCAATGGACATGGCCAGATTGTCATGATCTCCAGTGTCGCGGGTAAGGCAGGCATTCCTATGCGGACGGCCTATTGTGCGGCGAAGCACGGGTTGATTGGCTACGCCGATGCGTTGCGCAGCGAAGTTGCAGGGCAGGGCGTGAAAGTGCTCGTTGTCGCGCCGGGTTCTGTGCGGACCAACGTATCGCGCAATGCATTGAATGCCGACGGAACGGTGCGTGGCACAAGCGATGCTGCCATCGATAACGGTATCGATCCAGATGTCGTCGCAACCACGATTTGGGATGCGGTGGACGCCGGAAAGCGCGAGATTGTTATCGCCGAAGGAATGGAGGCAGGCATTCCCGTTCT
>JBILBJ010000122.1:0-5689 GCA_044353705.1 Sphingorhabdus sp.
CCACCGATATGCCGAGGAGGCAGAAGGTCGCTTGTCGCACCGATTGAACGCCTTGGTATCGGGACTGACATGTGCGGATATCGCGCGTCAGCATGGGGTTCCAGATCATTTGCGGCTTGGCAAACAAGCGCGCGACGACGGGGCGCAGCAAAGCGACAATGTGCTTGGGGACGTCATGGAGGCGTTGATTGGTGCACTCTATTTGGACCATGGCATCGACGCCGCGCGCGTGCTTATCGAACGCCTATGGGGTCCGTTGATCGAAACTGCCAATGGTGCGCCAAAGCATCCTAAATCCGCGCTTCAGGAATGGTGTGCCGCACATGGCCGCAAGGTTCCGGAATATGTAATAACGAAAAAAGAAGGCCCTCCCCACGCTATGACATTTGAAATTACCGTCACCGTAAAAGGTTTTGATCCCGTCACCGCGACGGCGCACAGCAAACAGGCTGCGGAAACTGCGGCCGCGCTCGCATTTTTGGACGTACACGCATGACCAAAAAATGCGGTCATGTCGCCATTATTGGCGCACCGAATGCGGGCAAATCCACGCTGGTCAATGCTTTGGTTGGCCAAAAGGTCGCGATTGTCAGCCCCAAGGCGCAAACGACCCGCACACGTATGCTTGGCGTCGCGCTCGCCGGCGAAACACAGATCATATTGGTCGACACGCCAGGCATATTTGCGGCGCAACGCCGCTTTGACCGCGCCATGGTTGCCGCGGCATGGGATGGTGCGGGCGATGCGGACATGATTTCGCTCATCGTCGATGGCCGGGCCGGAGCTGGTCCAAAGGTCGAAAAGATATTGGAAGGCCTCAAGGACCGCCCTGAACGCAAGTGGTTGGTGCTGAACAAGGTGGATATTGCCGCCAAGGAAAAGCTGCTGTCGCTGACGACGAAATTGACCGAAAAATGCGATTTCGAACAAATTTATTATATCAGCGCGGCGACGGGCGATGGCCTTGACGAATTTAAACAGGCGCTGGCCGATGCCATGCCCGAGGGCGAATGGCATTTCCCTGAAGATCAGGTTTCCGATGCCACTGACCGTTTGATCGCGTCTGAAATCACGCGTGAGCAGCTATACCTTCAACTCCATGAAGAGCTGCCTTATGCCAGCGCCGTGGAGACTGAGAAATATAACGAACGCGAAGATGGTTCGTTGGAAATTCACCAGCAAATCCTTGTCGCCAGACCGACCCAGCGCGCAATCGTGCTTGGCAAGGGCGGCACACGGATCAAGGCGATTGGCGAAGCGGCCCGCACCGAGTTGGGCAAATTGATGGGCGTGAAAGTCCATCTATATTTGCATGTGAAGGTGCACGCAAAGTGGGACGAGGATCGCACCTTGTATCGCGATATCGGGCTCGAATGGGTCGAGTAACCGCAGGCAGACAGACCTGAGATATGCCATCCCCGCCTATGCAGGGATGACATGTTTCTCTAAGGCTTACTTCGCTGTTTTTGCCTTGGGCTTGGCCGCCGCCTTCTTCTTAGGTGCAGCCTTTTTCTTCGGCGCAGCTTTCTTCTTCGTTTTTGATGGCATGGCCGCGCGTGCGTCGATCAATTGCGCAGCTTCCTCCAGCGTGAGTTCGTCGGGTGCAATCGACTTGGGCAAAGTAGCGTTGGTGGTACCGTCAGTCACATAAGGCCCAAAGCGGCCTTCCATCAGCTTGAGCTCAGCCTCTGTACGTGGATGCTTTCCAAGCTCCTTAAGCGGGGCGCGCGCAGCACCGCGACCACGGCCGGGATTGGCGGCCGCCTCGGCCAGCTTTGCCACGGCACTGTTCATGCCCGTTTCGAACACCTCGGTTGTCGACTGCAACCGTGCATATTTCCCATTATGCGCCAGATATGGTCCATAACGCCCAATGCTGGCTGTTATCGGCTCACCGCTTTCGGGGTGGGTTCCAACCGTGCGCGGCAATGAAAGCAGCTTTACCGCCCATTCAAGGCCGATATCTTCTGCGGGAATATCTTTCGGAATAGATGCACGCTTGGCGTCTTTGCCTTCGCCCATTTCGAAATAGGGACCAAAACGACCAGATTTGCGGCTAACCTCCAACTGTGTTTCTGGATGTTGACCAAGCACTTCAGGTCCTGTGTCCTCACCATTTTCGCCACCGGGCTGCGCGAACTTCCGTGTGTATTTGCAATCCGGATAATTGGAACACGCAACAAACGCGCCAAATTTGCCGCCACGAAGTGCAAGCCTGCCCTCACCGCATTTCGGGCATAGGCGCGGATCCGCGCCATCTTCGCGCTCAGGAAACAGATACGGCGACAGGAAGATATCCAATTCAACCGTTACTTCCGAAGGCTTTTGCTCCATGACTTCAGCCGTCTTTTGTTTAAAATCGCGCCAGAAGGATTCCAGAAACGCCTGCCAGTTTGCCCGACCGCCGCTGATTTCATCAAGCTGATCTTCCAGCCCTGCGGTATAATCATAAGCGACATAGCGTTCAAAAAACCGCTCAAGAAATGCTGTGAGCAATCGCCCCGATTCCTCTGCAAAGAAACGATTTTTTTCAACGCGGACATACGCCCGGTCTTTCAGAACCTGAATGGTCGACGCATATGTCGATGGACGACCAATACCCAGCTCTTCCAAACGCTTTACGAGCGTCGCTTCGGAGAAACGGGGTGGTGGTTGCGTGAAGTGCTGTGTTTTCTCAACGGCATGTTTCGCGGGCGCATCGCCGACCGACATGGCCGGCAAAATCGCGCCATCTTCGCTCTCGCTATCGTCCAAGCCTTCTTCATATACGGCCAAGAAACCCGGGAATTTCATCACCTGCCCCGTGGCGCGGAGCGCGGTCTGTCCGGTGCCGTCCACCAGATCAACTGTGGTTCGCTCCATACGTGCAGACGCCATCTGGCTGGCCATCGCGCGTTTGTAGATCAGGTCATACAAACGTCCATGATCGCCCGAACCGGCCTTATCCTTGGAGAAATCGGTTGGCCGAATAGCTTCATGGGCCTCTTGTGCGTTTTTGGCTTTGCTTTGGTAGACCCGCGGTTTGTCGGGGAGATAGCCGCTATCAAAGCGGTCAGAGATTGTTTTACGCGCGGCGGAAATGGCGCTGTGGTCCATTTGGACGCCGTCCGTACGCATATAGGTGATCGCACCATCTTCATACAGCCCTTGCGCAATTCGCATGGTGTGGCTGGCCGAAAAGCCAAGCTTGCGCGCGGCTTCCTGCTGCAATGTCGATGTCGTAAATGGCGGCTGTGGGTTGCGCGTGACCGGCTTTGTTTCAACAGAATCGACGGTGAACTTACCCGCCTCAACCGCGGCGCGTGCTTGCTCTGCCTCGGCCTCGGTTTTCAAATCCATCTTGTCGAGTTTTTTGCCGAGATATTCGGTCAGACGGGCATCAAACTTCTGCCCCTTATGTTCCATCGCCGCCTTCACCGACCAATATTCTTGCGCACGAAACGCCTCGATCTCACGCTCACGCTCAACGATTAAGCGCAGCGCAACCGACTGAACACGGCCAGCGGACTTTGCACCCGGCAGCTTGCGCCAAAGGACGGGCGACAGCGTAAAGCCGACCAGATAATCCAGCGCACGGCGCGCGCGATAGGCATCGATCAGGTCGATGTCCAACGCCCGCGGATGCTTCATGGCGTCGGTGACCGCCTGTTTTGTAATCGCGTTGAACGTCACGCGCCCCACATTTGCGGGCAGCGCCTTTTTCTTGGCGAGCACTTCCTGCACATGCCAGCTAATCGCTTCACCTTCGCGGTCAGGGTCGGTCGCGAGGATCAATCCGTCGGCCTTTTTGGCTTCGTCGGTTATCGCCTTAAGCTGCTTTGCCTTGTCGGCATAATTATCCCACAGCATTTCAAAGCCGTTTTCAGGATCAACCGAACCATCCTTGGGCGGCAAATCGCGGATATGTCCGTAGGACGCCAATACCTTGAACCCGGGGCCCAAATATTTCTCGATTGTCTTGGCTTTTGCAGGTGATTCAACGATGACTAATTGCATGATAATATGAGCTTTTCTAAAATATCTCGCGTACGCGTATAGGCTGATGGGGTTGGAGGGGTGTCGTCAAGACGAAAATTTCATGCGGCGATACGTACTTTTCCGCCTGCCCCGCGCTCCAGTTTTCCGGCCAGTTCCATTTCGAGCAGAACCATCTGCACATTGGCTTGGCTGCTGCCCGATTGGCGCACCAATTCATCCACCGAAACATAGGTCATGCCCATCAAGTCGATGACGGCTTGCCGCTCGTCATTGATGTCGTCGCCGATAGTTGCTGGCTCAGATGGAACATATCGCGCCGGTGCCGCGCGCATGCGGTGATCCAATGGCCGGACAAGTTCGGCGATTTCTTCGGCATTTTGCACGAGCGTTGCGCCTTCGCGGATAAGCTGGTTACAGCCCCGCGATCTTGGATCAAGCGGCGACCCCGGAATGGCCATGACCTCCCGTCCGGCTTCAGCGGCAAGCCGCGCTGTAATCAGCGATCCGGATTTGGGTGCAGCCTCAAACACGACTGTGCCCGCCGATATCCCTGCAATAATCCGGTTGCGATATGGAAAATGCCGCGCGCGTGGTTCGGTCCCGGGCGGTTGTTCGGCGATGAGCAAACCCCGTTCGGCAATCGCTTCCTGAAGCGCCTTGTTCTCCGACGGATAAACGACATCAAGTCCGCCCGCGATCACCGCAATCGTTCCGTTTTCAATCGAACCTGCATGCGCGGCGGTATCAATCCCGCGCGCCAGTCCGGAGACGACCGGGAATTCCATTTGGCCAAGATCATAGGCCAGCTGCCGTGCAAACTGACATGCACCAGCCGACGCGTTGCGCGCACCAACGATGGAAATGGCCACGCGATTGAGCAGCCCCAAATCACCCTTCACACATAAGACCGGCGGCGCATTGTCCAAATGTGACAGCAAAGATGGATATTCAGGATCGCCAATGAAAATGTGACGCCCGCCAAATCGCTCAACAATTTGCAATTCGCGGGCGACAGACGCTTCGTCGGCCAGCAGAGACGGACCGCCCCCACCACGACGAACGAGGTCAGGCAAAGCCTCCAGCGCAGCCTTTGCGCTACCAAAGCGGCCAATGAGTTGGCGATAGCTGACAGGACCAATATTGGGGGATCGAATGAGCCGAAGCTTATCAAATTGTTCCTGGCTGCCCCCCATATCCGCGGTCAGCTTTTGCTTTTGCCGATACGCGGTTCGGTTCCGTCCATCAGGTTTTCGATATTCGTCCGATGTTTCCAAAACACGATCAACGTGCATGCAACCAAAAGCGCCACCAAGTCATATCGGCCGAAATAAGCCGCGGCTATCGGCGCGCATAACGCTGCCAGCAGGCCAGCGAGTGAAGATATCCTGAAAATCAGAAGCGCACCGACCCAAGCGATGGCGTAGACAACGCCGCCTTGCCAAAACAGGCCGAACATGATGCCGGCATAGGTCGCAACACCCTTACCGCCTTTAAAACCCAGCCACACGGGGTACAAATGCCCGAAAAACGCGCCCGCAGCAGCAAATACTGCGCCGCCCGGCAGATAATGGGTGGCGATAAAGACTGCGAAGAAACCCTTTAGCAGGTCCAGCAATAATGTCAGTGCGGCAAGCCCCTTGCGTCCGGTCCGCAACACGTTCGTTGCGCCGATATTACCCGAGCCGATGTTCCTGATATCGCCGCCGCCCGA
>JBILBJ010000123.1:0-5678 GCA_044353705.1 Sphingorhabdus sp.
AAAAAGCGCGAATATTACTTCGCAGCTTCTTTCGCAGCGTCTGCAGCAGGTGCAGCAGCAGCAGCGTCTGCAGCAGGAGCAGCAGCAGCGTCAGCAGCAGGAGCAGCTTCAGTTGCAGCAGCTTCAGCGCCTTCTACAGCTGCGTCAGCAGCTTCAGCAGGAGCTTCTGTGGTTGCTTCTGTTGCTTCTGTGGTTGCTTCTTCAGCACCTGAGCAAGCAGCCAAACCGAGCGAAGCGGCAAGAACGAGAGATACAGCAATTTTCTTCATATGGGAAACCCCCTAGCAAAACTTATGAAAACCTGACAGGCACACCACAACGAATGCAGTAATGTCTGCGGACAGCCCTCTAGCCCGTTCACAATTCGGTGGCAATGCGCTTTTTTATTTCGGCAAGCTGATCGGCCTCAAAATTACACTTAACTCTACCAGAACGGTAGAAAATGCGGGAGATTTGAGCGGATTGACTTGATATAAAGATTTCTTTATATGGCGCCAAGATGATCAATTTGCTCACCATCATGCGCGCTCTGGCCGACCCGACCCGGCTTCGAATCGTATTTCTCGTGCTTCGGCTTGAACTGTCGGTGGGCGAGTTAGTGCAGATATTGGACCAAAGCCAGCCCCGCGTTTCCCGCCATATCCGCATATTGGACGAAGCTGGATTGTTGGAGCGACGCAAAGAAGGAAGTTGGGTTTTTCTGCGACCGGGCGCTGTTTTGGAAGACGGACGCTTGACGTCGTTGCTGACAGAAGCCGATGTGACGCAGGCGAAGGCATTTCAAAAGGATCTGGCGCGGCTGGACGAGGTCCGCAACGCGCGTACACATATGGCAGCATCCTATTTTGCGGCACATGCAGAAGAATGGGATTTCATCCGATCACTGCATGTTGCTGATTCAGAAGTTGAAGCGAAGATTGCGCAGATTTTGCATAGCGCGCCATTGGGCCATGTATTGGACGTTGGTACCGGGACTGGCCGCATTGTTGAATTGTTCGCAGCGAGCGCAAGCCGCTTTGTCGCTTTGGACAATAGCCCTGAAATGTTGCGGCTTGCCCGCGCTAAAATAGCGAATTTCAGCCCCGATATCGCGAGCAAGGTTGAAATCAAATTAGGCGACTTCAACATGCTGCCGGTGGGTAATGGTGAGTTTGACACCGTCATTTTCCACCAAGTGCTGCATTATGCCCAAGACCCCGAGGCAGTTATTGCCGAAGCCATCCGGACAGTCGCGCAAGATGGACGGCTCGTGATCGTCGATTTCGCGGCCCACGACCATGAAGAACTCCGCACCGTACATGCCCATGCCCGGCTTGGCTTTACCGATGAATTTATGCGGAATGCGTTCTCGGCGCATGGCCTGCAGATGGTGCATCAGGTCGCACTTGAGTCCGGTGAACTCATTGTAAAAGTGTGGATGGGGCAAAAGCTATCGTTCGCCGCCCCGCGTCCAAAGAACAACTTAAGGATTGTTGCATGATTCTCCCCCTCGCCCAAATGCAGGAAGCCAGCCGGGCGTTGGCCGCGCCCCTTTTTGCTGGCCTTGCCGGTGATTGCGAAATTAGTTTTGAATTCTTCCCACCTAAAACGGAAAAAATGGAAGAGCAGCTTTGGGATTCGGTTGTCACCCTCGCGCCGCTTGCCCCGCGCTTTGTCTCGGTCACTTATGGTGCCGGCGGGACAACGCGCGAGCGGACGCACAACACCGTCGCCCGCATTGCGCGCGAAACCAATATTCCAGCCGCAGCGCATCTGACGTGCGTTGAAGCATCAAAGGGCGAAATTGCAGACGTGGCCCATGCGTATTGGGAAGCAGGTGTCCGGCATATCGTTGCGCTGCGCGGAGACGCACCAGGCTCGGACGGTAAATTTGTCCCGCATCCCGACGGCTATGCCAGCGCTGCCGAATTGGTCGAAGGACTGCGTAAGCTCCATCCGTTCGAGATATCGGTCAGCGCCTATCCCGAAACCCATCCGGAAGCCCTATCTGCTGCCAGCGATATCGACTTTCTAAAGCGCAAGCTGGATTCCGGCGCGAGCCGGGCAATCACACAATTTTTCTTTGAACCTGAAACATTCTTCCGTTTCCGCGACGCTGTGGCCGCCGCAGGTATCGATGCCGAAATCGTGCCGGGCATCATGCCGGTTTCAAATTTTGGCGCCATCACACGTATGTCCGCCATGACCGGTACCGCGATTCCTGCGTGGATGGGGCATTTGTTTGAAGGGTTGGATGACCATCCATCTGCGCGGCAATTGGTCGCAGCTACCGTCGCCGCCGAAATGTGCCGCAGATTATATGCGGGCGGAGTGCGTGATTTCCATTTCTACACGCTCAACCGGGCCGAGCTGTCTTATGCCATTTGCCATTTGCTTGGAAAACGGCCCTCTGGCGCTGCGCAGGAGCAATCGGCATGACCCCGCGTGAGGCATTTGTTGCAAGAGCGGCCAAGCAAATTTTGGTCTTCGACGGCGGCTATGGAACCGCCATTCAGGGGTATAAGCTGTCGGAGGCGGACTATCGCGGGTCATTGGAACTGACGCACGATCAAAAGGGCAATAACGATCTTTTGTCGATCACACGGCCTGACGTGGTTGGCGCCATCCACAGTGCTTATCTGAGCGCTGGCGCGGACATGATTGAAACCAACACCTTCAGCGCCACGAAGATCAGCATGGCTGATTATGGCTGCGAACATTTGGTCCAGCAATTGAACATCGATTCGGCAAAACTCGCGCGCGCCTGTTGTGACGCCGCAGAAGCCGAAGACGGCAAGCGGCGCTTTGTTGCGGGCTCAATCGGGCCGACGAACAAGACATTGTCATTGTCGCCAGACGTCAACGACCCCGGCTATCGCGAAATCGACTTTGATTATCTGAAAGGCGTCTATCGCGAACAATGCGACGCGCTCATCGAAGGCGGCGTGGATTTCCTGCTGATTGAAACGATTTTCGACACGCTGAACGCCAAATGCGCAGGCATGGCGGCGCAGGAAGCGGCGCTGGCATCGGGCAGGGACGTGCCCTTGATGATATCGATGACAATCACCGATATGGCTGGACGCAATCTGTCGGGCCATACCGTTGAGGCATTTTGGGCCGCGATCCGCCATGTCAAACCACTTACCATTGGATTGAATTGCTCGTTCGGGGCCGATCTGTTGCGTCCGCATTTGGCGGCTTTGGCAAAGCAAGCCGATACGCTTGTCATGGCCTATCCCAATGCGGGCCTGCCCAATGACCTTGCCGAATATGACGAACTGCCAGAAACGACCGCGCAGCTGATTGGCCAATGGTTGGATGATGGGCTGGTCAACATCGTCGGCGGTTGTTGCGGTACCACGCCTGCGCATATCGCTGCGATTGCCAAGGCAGTTGAGGGCCGCGCGCCGCGCAATATCCCGCAACCACCCGTGGTCACGCGGCTCGCTGGCCTCGAACCCTTCATCATGGCCGCCTGAACTCCTTAAAGCTGAACATCAATATGACATCCTCCTCCTCCCGTTTCGTCAACATCGGTGAACGCACGAACGTCACTGGCAGTGCCAAGTTCAAGAAGCTCATTCTGTCTGGTGATTATGAAGCCGCTGTCGAAGTCGCGCGCGACCAGGTCGAAAATGGCGCGCAGATTATAGACATCAATATGGATGAAGGTCTGCTCGACGCGCATGAGGCGATGACGACATTCATCAAACGGATCGCGGCCGAGCCAGACATTGCGCGGGTGCCGTTGATGATCGACAGTTCGAAATGGAGCGTCATTGAGGCGGGGCTGAAATGCGTTTCGGGCAAGCCCATCGTGAATTCGATTTCGATGAAAGAAGGCGAAGAAGCCTTTCTGCATCATGCGCGGTTGTGCATGGCCTATGGCGCTGCCGTTGTGGTGATGGCGTTCGACGAAACCGGCCAAGCCGACACCAAAGAGCGCAAGGTTGAAATCTGCAAGCGCGCTTATGACTTGCTAGTCGGCATTGGTTTCCCGCCCGAAGACATCATTTTCGATCCCAATATTTTTGCGGTGGCAACGGGGATTGAAGAGCATAATAATTATGGCGTCGATTTTATCGAGGCGCTCAGAGAATTGCGCGTTCTGTGCCCGCATGCGCATTATTCGGGCGGCCTCTCCAACCTGTCCTTTTCCTTCCGCGGTAACGAGCCTGTCCGCCGCGCGATGCACTCGATTTTCTTATATCATGCGATCCCTGCTGGCCTCGATATGGCGATCGTTAACGCAGGGCAGTTGGATATCTATGACGATATTGATCCGGAACTGCGGGTGGCATGCGAAGATGTGATCCTCAACCGCGACCCCGATGCCACCGAGCGCCTCATCACCTTGGCTGAGAAATATCGCGGCACGGATGTGGCGCAGGAAAAGGCCGAGGCCGAATGGCGCGGCTGGGAAGTTAAAAAGCGGCTTGAGCATGCCTTGGTCAAAGGCATTGATGCGCATATTGTCGATGATACCGAAGAAGCGCGGCTTGCGATCAAGGCCGCTGGCGGCAGGCCAATTGAGGTAATCGAAGGTCCGTTGATGGACGGCATGAATGTCGTTGGCGACCTGTTCGGGTCGGGCAAAATGTTCCTGCCGCAGGTCGTGAAATCGGCGCGGGTTATGAAAAAAGCGGTCGCGCATCTGTTCCCTTATATCGAGGCCGAAAAAGAAGTCGGCGCGAAGGGCAAGGGCAAGATCATCATGGCGACTGTCAAGGGCGACGTGCATGACATCGGCAAGAATATCGTTGGCGTTGTGCTGCAGTGTAATGGATTTGAGATTGTCGATCTGGGCGTGATGGTCCCGTGGCAAGACATATTGAAGGCGGCGGTCGACCATGATGCCGACATGATCGGGCTGTCCGGCCTGATCACGCCTTCGCTGGACGAGATGGTCACCGTCGCTGAAGAAATGCAGAAGGCCGGTATGACGATGCCGTTGATGATCGGCGGCGCGACCACGTCCAAAACGCATACGGCGTTGCGGATTGAGCCTGTCTATTCAGGCCCCGTCATTCATGTGCTCGATGCCTCACGCGCTGTCGGTGTTGCGGGCACGTTGGTCAGCGATACCATGGCCGAAAAGTTCGTCGCTGACACTCGCGCCGAATATAGCCACATCCGCGATGCCCGTGCGGGCAAGACCGCAAAGCCATTGGCTTCGCTGGATGAAGCCCGCGCCAATGCGTTCGAGATTGACGAGACGCTAAAGCCCGCCCCGCCATTGCAGGCTGGCGTGCATGTCTATGATGATTGGGACCTTGCCGATCTGCGCAATTATATCGATTGGACGCCGTTTTTCCGCGCATGGGAATTGCACGGCAATTACCCCGATATTCTGACCGACGAAGTTGTCGGCGAAAGTGCAACCAGCCTGTTTGCCGATGCCAATGCGATGCTCGATAAAATCATCAGCGAAAAATGGCTCCGCGCAAAGGGTGTTGCGGGCCTGTGGCCATGCTGGCGCGATGGCGACGATGTTGTCGTCTATTGCGAACAGACCGAAGCACATATCCGCCTGCCGTTCCTGCGGCAGCAAATCGCCAAGCGCGAAGGCAGGGCGAACATGTGTCTGGCCGATTTCATCAGCCGCGATGGCGACTGGATTGGCGGCTTTGCCGTGACCACTGGCCATGACATTGGCGCGCATTTGGCGCAGTTCAAAGCCAATATTGATGATTATT
>JBILBJ010000124.1:0-5673 GCA_044353705.1 Sphingorhabdus sp.
ATAAAGATTGTGCTGTCCAATTCGTGCTTGATGCTGCGTTGGCGCAAGCTGACATTATCAATTGCCACCCACTGCGAAACAGCGCGACTTTAAGCATTGCGACCAGCGATCTTATGCGCGCGCAAACCTATTGGCAGCACCCACCCCAGATTATTTCCGTCCCGACATTGGAGCCCGCATGACTTTCGAAACCGTCTCTCAAAACACCGCCTTTGGTGGCGTGCAGGGTGTTTATAAGCACCATTCATCAGCCACCGGCACCGACATGACCTTTTCAGTCTATGTCCCGCCGCATGAAGAAGGCCAGATTTTGCCAGTGGTATGGTTTTTGTCGGGTCTGACCTGCACCCATGCAAATGTGACCGAGAAAGGCGAATTCCGCCGCGCCTGTGCAGAACTTGGTTTGATTTTCGTGGCGCCCGATACCAGCCCGCGTGGCGAAGGCGTGCCCGACGATGCCGATGCCGCATATGATTTTGGTTTGGGTGCCGGATTTTACGTAAATGCGACCGCATCGCCTTTCGACACGCATTACCGGATGCAAGATTATATCGAGCGCGAATTGCCCGATATTATCGCCGCGCACTTCCCTGCGGATATGCAGCGGCAAGCCATTATGGGGCATTCCATGGGTGGCCATGGCGCACTGACGATCAGTCTGCGCAATCCGGGCAAGTATAAGTCGACATCAGCATTTTCGCCTATCGTTTCGCCGCTAAATTGTCCTTGGGGTGAAAAGGCTTTGGGCGGCTATCTGGGCGATGACCGTGCGCAATGGCGCGCATATGACAGCGTTGCTCTGTTGGCAGATGGCGCACGCTTGCCTGACCTGTTGGTCGACCAAGGCTTGGCTGACAATTTCCTCGAGGCGCAGCTTAAGACGCATCTGCTCGTCGAACAATGTGCCGCGGTTGGGCAGCGTGCCGAAATTCGCATGCAGCCGGGCTATGATCACAGCTATTATTTCATCTCGACCTTTATGGCCGAACATCTCGCTTGGCATGCGGAACGGCTAAACGGCTAAAGCCTTGGGCATTGTCGATTCAGCTGCGCATATGAAGATCCCGACAGATCGTCCTTATGTGCTGCTCGACGATGCCCGCATGCACGGGGCGTCGCCTGCGCGGCTATATGTTGACCCGGTTGAAATATGGACCGCCAATAGCGTTGATGAAGTCGATGCTGTGTTAAATGCCGTGCGGGATGCGCAGCAGGGCGGGCTGCATGCCGCTGGGTTCTTGGGCTATGAATGTGGGCAGCATTTCCTGCCAAATCTTGGGCAGGAACGCAGCGGGCCGCTGGCGTGGTTCGGCTTGTTTCGCAGCTACAGCACAATTTCTGCTGACGTCGTGCCGTCATATCTACCCGATCCGGCGGGTGCATATTTGTCGGAACTGCGCCCCGCGATTTCGCGCGCAGAATATGCCGATGCCTTTGCGGCTGTTCAGGATTATATCCACGCCGGAGACATTTATCAGGCCAATCTGACCTTTCCGCTTTCGGCCGATTATGCCGGCGATCCGCTGGCCTTATATGCGGCGCTGCGCAGCCGCGCGAAGGCGGGCTATGGCGGTGTCATCTATAAGGGGGACGCGCATTATCTGTCCTTTTCACCCGAACTGTTTTTCGCGCTTAAGGACCAGCGCGTGACGACCAAACCGATGAAGGGCACCGCGACAAGGCAAGCCGACCCGCAACGGGATAGCGATGTTGCGGAGCTCTTGCGCACCGACCCGAAACAACGGGCGGAAAATCTGATGATCGTCGATCTCCTCCGCAATGATCTCGCCCGTGTGTGCGCCGCGGGCACCGTCGCCGTGCCTGAATTGTTTCATGTCGAAAGCTATCCCACCGTTCACCAGATGACCTCGACCGTCACCGGTGTGCTCAATGAGGGTGTGAATGCGGTTGACGTCATAACGGCATTATTCCCATGCGGATCGATCACGGGCGCGCCGAAAATCCGTGCGATGCAAGTCGTTGAAGAAGTGGAAACCGCGCCACGCGGAGTATATTGCGGTTCCATCGGGCGTATTGATGCCAATGGCGATGCCGCCTTCAACGTCGCCATTCGTACTTTTACCCTGTGCGATTCGACAAAGACGCTTTCACTCGGGCTAGGTTCAGGCGTTGTCGCCGACTCCAACGAAGCAGATGAATGGGCAGAATGTTTGGCCAAGGGGGAATTTGCCAAGGTGGACGGTACCGGATTTGATCTGATCGAAACGATGCGTTTTGAACCGATGGCCGGAATCCTCCGGCTGGAGCTGCATCTTGAGCGCATGAAGGCCAGCGCAATGTTGTTCGGATTTGAATTTGACCGGCACGCATTGCGCAACCGCCTGCACGCCAGCATTTTCCATCTCGATCAGCTTTCGAAAATCCGGCTGATGGTTTCCCGGCATGGTGCAGTCGCGATCGAGATCAGCCCGCTGCAGGACGTTACCGATTGGCGTATTGCCGTTGTTGCATTGCCTGTCGCCGCGGAAGATTTCCGGCTGCGGCACAAGATCAGCGATCGGGCCTTTTACGACAACGCGCGAAAAGCGCGGACCGATTGTGACGAAGTTATTTTCGTCGGTGCAGATGGCCGTTTAACCGAAGGCAGCATCACGGCTTTGTTTGTTGAACGCGATGGCGTTTTGCTGACGCCGCGGCTCGAAACCGGACTGCTGCCGTCTGTGCTTCGCCGCGCGCTTATCGACGCCGGTGAAGCCCAAGAGGCGGATCTGACAGCCGATGATCTGGCGGGTGGTTTTTTTGTCGGGAACAGCGCACGTGGATTAATACGAGCGCATAGGGTTGCGTAACTTTTAGCGAGGCTTTAGGGGCAAGCGCGCAACTTCTGTTCAATTTTTGCCCGAAAGTTTTGATGATGATTGACCGTCTGTCGGCCGCGCTCGGCCGGATTGCCCCTTCAGCGACGCTTGCCATGTCCGGACGTGTGATTGACCTTAAATCACAGGGCATCGATGTCATTGGACTGTCGGCTGGTGAACCCGATTTCGACACGCCAGAATTCGTCAAAGACGCCGCCATTCAGGCCATTCGTGACGGCATGACGAAATATACCGCAGTGGATGGTATCGCGCCGCTCAAACAGGCGATCATCGCAAAATTCAAGCGCGACAATGGCATTGAATATACGCCAAAGCAGATCACGGTAAACTCCGGTGGCAAGCACACCTTGTTCAACGCGCTGGTCGCAACGATTGATCAGGGCGATGAGGTCATCATCCCCGCACCTTATTGGGTCAGCTATCCCGATATCGTTCAATTCGCCGGCGGTACGCCCGTGATCGTTATGGCGACTGCGGCGCAAAATTATAAAATCACGCCCGAACAACTGGAAGCAGCGATTACGCCGAAGACGCGCTGGTTGATTCTGAATTCGCCGTCCAACCCGACGGGCGCTGCTTATGATGCGGATGAGTTAAAAGAATTGGGCGAAGTGCTGTTGCGCCATCCGCAGGTGCTGCTGCTGTCCGACGATATGTACGAACATATTTGGTATGCGCAGTCGCCCTTTGCGACGATGTTGCAAGTGTGCCCCGAACTCTATGATCGCACCCTCACCATGAACGGCGCGTCCAAGGCCTATGCCATGACCGGTTGGCGCATCGGCTATGCGGGTGGCCCGGCATGGCTGATTAAGGCGATGGCGGATTTGCAGTCGCAATCGACGAGCAATCCCTGTTCAATCTCACAATATGCGGTGCTTGCCGCGCTTAACGGGCCACAGGATTTCTTGCGTGAACGCAACATCGCTTTCCGCGAGCGCCGCGACCTTGTCGTCGCAATGCTGAACGACGCACCAGGGCTTAGCTGCCCAACGCCAGAGGGCGCATTTTATGTCTATCCCGATGCAACCGGCGTGATGGGCAAGACGACGCCCAAGGGCAAGAAGATCGAAACCGATGCGGATCTCATCGATTATTTCCTCGATGATTATCGCGTAGCTGCGGTGCATGGCGGGGCCTTCGGTCTGTCGCCAGGCTTCCGGATTTCTTATGCAACCTCGTCGGATATCCTCAAGGAAGCATGCACCCGTATCCAAGCAGCGTGCGCCGCGCTCACTTGATCATAATACGGACGTCACGCTGAACGGCGTTCATGCACGTTTAATGTGTTTTCTGGTGAAAGCTTCCGAAGCCGACGCACATAGCTGTTTCGGCGCCCATCTGTGCAATATGTCAGAGATAAAATATGGACCGTCTTTATAACTTCGTGCGTTCGGATCTTTTCCTCAGTCTGGCCGGCGGATTTGCGCTCGGTTTGGCTGGGCTGGCCATCATCAAACCGGCCAGCGCGAATGATCATAGTGCAGAAGCAACACGGTCTGTGTCCGTTGGAGGTCCCTCATATGAAGCGGCTGCCCCACACCCCTAAATGCGTTATCCGCGCGGTACATGTCGCGCTGCTGTTTGGTTTGATGACAGGGTGCGGATCCGACTTTGGCTCTGCTGTCGGCACTGCGTATGCCGAAGAGGGCATTCGGATCGCGGCTCCATTAACGAAAATTGCTGAACCAAAGGGCCTGCAGACGGCGGTTTTTGCCGGTGGTTGCTTCTGGGGTGTGGAGGCTGTGTTTGAACGCGTGAAAGGCGTGACGCGCGTGGAGTCGGGCTATTCCGGTGGGACGCGGTCAACGGCTGACTATGATCTCGTCAGTTCGGGCGCCACCAAGCATGCCGAATCTGTTCGAATCCAATATAACCCTGCCGTGGTGGGCTATGGCGAACTACTCCACATATTCTTTTCGGTGGCGCATGATCCGACCCAATTGAACCGCCAAGGCCCCGACCGCGGCAAGCAATATCGTTCAGCGATATTCCCCGCCAACGCAGCGCAGCAAAAGGCGGCGCGTGCCTATGTGGCGCAATTGAACAAGGCTGGATATTGGAAGAAACCCATTGTTACGACGCTTGAGCCCATCAGCTTCTTTCCGGCCGAAAGCTATCATCAGGACTTCATGGCGAAGAACCCCAATCACCGGTATATTGTGCAATGGGACAAACCAAAAATTGCGAATTTGACGAAGCTTTTCCCGAACCGCGTCCGGTAACTAACCCCGATAGGCGGGGATTGCCCAGCCTTTCCAAATCGCCATCGCGCGCAATGCGAATCCGGCAGCCGCGCTGAAAATAGCGGCAGGCAGAACGGGCAGGCCGATAAATAATGATAGGCCAAATAGCCCAGATGCCAGCGCCGCAGCAGTCACATAGATTTCGGGCTTCAGCAGGATCGACGGCTCACCTGCCAGCACATCGCGAATGATGCCGCCGACGCAGGCGGTGATGACGCCCATCATCATTGCGGGAAGCAACGGAACGCCAAGCGTAAGTGATTTCCAGGTGCCGAACACAGCGTAAATGGCAATGCCCACAGCATCAAACCAGTCGAGCGCACGCGGCTTCCAAAGATGCTGCGGCGTTATCCATACCAGCCCGGCGGTCACAAGGCAGGTTGCGGCAACACGCCAATCCTGCACCCAGAAAACGGGCGCACCGATGAGCAGATCACGCACAGTGCCGCCACCCACGCCGGTCACCAGCGCAAAGAAGGAGAAGGTGACGAGCGTCTGTTTGCGTTGCGCCGCGGCGAGAGCGCCCGATGCCGCAAATACAGCGATCCCAAATAGGTCCAGCCATGAAATCATGGCCGGGGCTATTT
>JBILBJ010000010.1:0-18389 GCA_044353705.1 Sphingorhabdus sp.
ATATGGTTGCGTCCAATGACAGGGATGCGGTGATTGAGGCGACTCGCCACCTCATCGCGCAGGGACATCGCCGCATTGGGTTGATCTCCGGGCCACATGGTTTCAACTCGGCGCAAGTCAGGCGCGACGGGTTTGAATTCGCCTTGGCAGAGGCGGGTATTAAGCTACCCCGCAGCTTGATCGCCGATGGGCAATATACGTTCGAATCGGGCATTGCTGCGGCCGAAAGCCTGTTTGATTTGCAGCCGCGGCCGACGGCGATTTTCGCGTGCAACGACGAAATGGCCGCAGGCGTCCTGTTCGCGGCGCGGTCGCGTGGCATCGCCGTGCCGGAAGAATTATCGATCATCGGTTTCGATGACACACCTATTGCAGCGCGCGTTTGGCCGCCGCTGACAACGGTGCGTTGGCCCATTGTTGCCATGGGTCGGTCGGCGGCGCTTAAGATCATCGGCGATGCGACATCTGTATCGCCAGAGGATCAAGAACCATCGACCTTCGTGTCTACGCTCGTGCGGCGCGGTTCGGTCGCTCCGCCGATGAAATGACGATATTGCACTTGCAGATGACACCGGTTACCTTCAATGCAGTTTTTGATAACAAACCATCGGGTTTGACGGGAAAGGATATTTATGAAGATCGCGCTGATCACCGAAAATAGCCAAGCGGCTAAGAACAGCATCATTAACGATGCACTGACTGCAGTCGCAGAGCCATTGGGCCATCAGGTTTTCAATTATGGCATGTATAGCGCAGAGGATGCCGCTTCGCTGACTTATGTCATGAACGGTTTACTCGCCGGCATTTTGCTCAACTCCAAAGCGGCTGATTTTGTCGTGACGGGTTGTGGCACCGGAATGGGGTCCATGTTGGCCTGTAACGCAATGCCCGGCGTGTTCTGCGGCCTTGTGATTGACCCGACTGATGCGTTCTTGTTCAGCCAGATCAACGATGGCAACGCGATGTCGATGCCTTATGCAAAAGGCTTTGGCTGGGCAGCCGAACTGAACCTGCAAGATTGCTACCGCAAGATTTTCGAAAATGAAGGCGGCGCGGGTTACCCCAAAGAGCGCGCGCACTTCATGGCCGCCAACCGGGGCATATTGAAGGATGTTAAGGCAGCATCCTGCCGCGACATGCTGACCGTACTCAAAACGGTCGATCAGGATCTGCTGAAGGCTGCGATTGCCGGTGAACGCTTTGCCGAATATTTCTATGCCAATTCGCAGGACGAAGAAATGTCGGCCTATCTGCGGAGCGTGGCAGCCTGATATGACCGCGCCATTTGATCTTTCGGGCAAAACGGCGCTGGTCACTGGTGCCAATACCGGCATTGGTCAGGCTATTGCCGTCGCCTTGTCAAAAGCAGGCGCTGATGTTGCCGTCGCGGGTCGTTCCGCACCAACAGAAACGCTGGCCTTGATCGAAGCAAATAGACGCAAGGCGTTGAACATAACCGCTGACCTGTCCTCCATTGAGCCTGTCGCGCGCGTCGTTGATGAAACACAGGCGGCGTTCGGGCGGCTGGATATCTTGGTGAATAACGCCGGGATCATCCGGCGGAATGATGCGGTGGATTTTACCGAAGACGATTGGGATGCGGTGATCGACACCAATCTCAAAACCTTGTTCTTCCTGTCGCAGGCTGCGGCCAAAGGCATGATATCGCAAGGTTCGGGCAAGATTATCAATATCGCATCGATGCTGACCTTTCAGGGTGGCATTCGCGTGCCGAGCTACACCGCGTCGAAATCTGGCGTCGGCGGCTTGACCAAGGCGATGGCCAATGAATGGGCGGCAAAGGGCATTAATGTAAACGCGATTGCACCGGGCTATATCGAAACCAACAATACGGCAGCCCTGCAAGCCGATGAAAACCGTAACCGCCAAATCGTTGAGCGCATTCCGGCCGGGCGTTGGGGCAAGGCCGAAGATATTGGCGGTGCCGCGGTGTTTTTGGCGTCGTCTGCTGCTGACTATGTCAATGGCCACATTCTGGCCGTTGATGGCGGCTGGTTGGCGCGCTAACGTCGGGTGATGTCAAAGCCAGTCATTTTCTTCGGTGAATTGCTTATTCGGCTAACTGCCCCCGGGCGGGAGCTGCTTATGCAGTCGCCATCCTTTGATATCCAAGTGGGTGGTGCCGAGGCAAATGTTGCCGTTGGCCTTGCGCATTTGGGGCATGCGACGACAATGATCAGCGCGGTTCCCGACAATGCGTTGGGACGCGGCGCCGTGTCATCGATCCGTGCGCATGGCGTAGACTGCAAAAAGGTCCAGATACGCGACGGGCGCATGGGTCTGTATTTTCTGGCGCAGGGCGCCGGGCTTCGTGCATCCGAAATCGTCTATGACCGCTTGGGTTCAAGCTTCGCGCAAGCGACCGCAGCAGATTTTGATTGGGATGAATTGCTCGCACATGCACAGATGCTGCATTTGTCGGGCATTACGCCGGCACTGGGGCCGCAATCTGCAGAGGCCGCATTAGCGGCGGCCAGAGCTGCGGTGCGTCTGGGCGTGCCGATTTCATTCGATGGCAATTATCGCGCGATGTTGTGGGAACGTTGGGACAGCAACCCGCGCGCGATATTGAGCAAATTGATCGGCATGGCGGATATATTGTTCGGCAATCACCGCGATATATCTTTGGTGCTGGGTAAGGATTTCTCTGGCGACGGCGCCGACCGCAGGCGCGAAGCGGCACAGGCGGCTTTTGATGCATTTCCATCGTTAAAATTGATTGCGTCGACCGCGCGGCATCTCGTCAGCGCCGATCATCACTTATTGTCCGCGCGTGTCGATTTGCGCGACAGCTTTGCGCAAACCGATGAGGTTGATGTCACCGGCATTATCGACCGCATTGGCGCAGGGGATGCTTTTGCCGCAGGTGTGCTGCATGCGCATTTTGCGGGCGGCGATGCTGACGCTTTGGCGAAGACGGGCCTTGCGCTGACATGCCTCAAACATTCATTGCCGGGTGATGCGAGTTTGTTTGGGCAGGCTGACATCGACGCGTTCGTTGACGGAAATCTTGACGTCCGGCGCTAACCATTTCAGCCGCCGGGCTGTCTTGGGCGGGGCAATGGCCATCGCTGCGGTGCCGACATATGCGTCTAAAGCGCAATCACATCTCCGCATTTTAAAAGGGATAAGATACGGCGTCGCCGAACGCTTCGCTGCGCCGCGTGCGGTGCCATTTGTTGGGCCGTCGGCGGGTAATTTTGCGTCATTCGGGCCGGCCTGTCCGCAGCCCGGCAACCGTTACCTTCCGGCAAGTGAAGATTGCCTGTTTCTGAACCTATGGGCCCCCAAGGCAAAGGCAAAGCAGCCCCGTCCGGTCATGGTCTATTTTCATGGCGGAGCCTATTCAACGGGAAGCGTCACGGACCCTGTAAATGACGGCGCGGCGCTGGCTACGCATGGCGATGTTGTTGTCGTGACCGTCAATCATCGGCTTAATGCATTTGGCTATTTATATGTGCCCGAACGCTTTCCCGACAGCGGCAATGCGGGCCAACTGGACCTCATCATCGCGCTGCAATGGGTTCAGGCACATATTGCCGAATTTGGTGGTGATCCCAATAATGTGACGGTCTTTGGCCAATCGGGCGGCGGCGCGAAAATTGCGACTTTGATGGCAATGCCCGCAGCCAAAGGCCTATTCCACAAGGCCATTACCATGAGCGGCCAGCAAGTGACCGCAACAGGCCCATTGAACGCAGAAAAGCGCGCGGCCGCGCTTCAGGCCGCACTGAACGGGCAAGACCCCGTAACAGCGTCGGCCGAACAGTTGGTCGCGGCCTTGTCGGCGCAAGATCCGATATTGGGCGGCGGCGTGTATATGGGGCCAGTGCTGGATATGCGCCATCTGCACCGGCATCCATTTTGGCCCGACGCTGCGCCGCAATCATTGGATATTCCCATGATGTTGGGGAATACGGTGCTGGAATCACGGGCATTTTATGCGCCGACTGCCAAGCAATTGGTCGGGCTTGATTTCGATAATCTGGCGCGTCGCGTTGCCCCTGAAATGCGGATTGACGCGCAGCCCGAATGGGTCGTTCGGCAATTCCGATCGCAATATCCGAATGCTGCGCCATTGGATTTATTCCACCGCATCGTGACGACGGCGCGCAGCTGGCGTGGCCAGGTTATCGAGGCAGAGGAACGCGCCAAAGCAGGTGCACCCGCCTTTGTGTATCAGCTTGATTTTGAACAGGCCAAGCACACCGATGATATCGCGCTCTCGTTCGGAACTGTCGCCGCACCATCAATTGACCAGCAGGCTATGAGCGTGCGGATCATGGATGCGTTTGTGCGCTTTGCGCGCACGGGCAATCCGGGCTGGCAGCCCTATAGTTTGGCGAAGCGCGAAACGATGATCTTTGACACAAACAGCCGCGTGGAGAATGATCCGCGCAAGTGGGAACGCGAACTATTTGCGCGCATTCCCTATATTCAACCCGGCACCTAGGTCCTGACCCTAAGCCCCCTATTTGGGCGTGACGGGGTAGCTGACGATAAGGCTGAGGGGTTTGTTGCCGATTTGCCTTATGCCCACCACAGCGCCGTCGTATAAATAGGCGGCCATGCCGGGCCGTAGCCGTTGCGAGACGCCATCGGAGGTGACTTCGCCTTCGCCCGACAGGACATAATAAACTTCGTCATGCGCAATGGGGTGTAGCCCGATAGCCGCGCCCTTGTGCAACACCCGTTTGCGAAATTCCATCGTCCGCGGCTGAGGGACAACGTCGCTGATGCGATAGGCGGTGCTCATGCCGATTGCGCCATGGGGCGGCGCTTCCTGCCGAACAACATCGCGCTCGTTGACCACGACCATCGGCGGGGCTGCCAAGAGCATGAGCAGGGAGAAAATCATATACCGTTGCTCACTGCCGCATAATGCGATCGCGTGCCGACATGGTTTCCTGCGCCGGTGCCTTTTGGCCGGGATAGAGACCGGATTTGGGCTCCATAGTGTCAAGGTCCCAATCGGCCTCTACAAATGGCGCTGCCGTCGGCTTGGGCGATGGATAGGCGCTAACCTCTGTTTCATCGTCGATGATTTCACCGCGCCCCTCGGCGATGAAAAACAACACGCGGATATCATCTGCGTCCCTGTCCCACGGACGTGCACCCGCATTGGCCAGCACATGGGTTTCAACATCACGTGCAGGGAGGACGGCAATGTTCGATGGCCAGATAACGGGTTTCTTCACTTCAATCAGTCTGGCGCGCGTTTCGCCATAGCGGCCAAACATCGGCAATGGATTGCCGAATTTATCGACCGCAATGTTGTCGCGCCCATGATAGCGCAGATCCCCGTCGCCGCCGAGCATGAGAAACGGCAAGTCCTCGTCGGTGGATGGGCCACCGCGCATCACGTTGCCGACGGCTGTCATCTCGCCAGTCACATAAGGCTGGCCAGCCCATTCGAGCGCCATCAGGTTGTAATGCATCGCGCGCTTGCCGGGATCGTAGATCAAATTGTTGATCATCGCCGCCTGTGCACCGCCCTTGATCAACGGGCTGCGTTCGACATTATGCGCCCAAATGTTGCGGTAAAACAGGATGCCTGTCGCATTGTCATGAATGAGGGAGCCTTTGCTGTGCTCACCCTTTGGGTGGCTGCTATCGGCAAGGCCTTCGGCCGCCAGATTGTAGGAAAAGGTGATGTTTCGGCTGGTTCCGTTGCGCCATTCTTCGACGGTTTTTCCGGTGAAGCGTGGCCCGCTGGCCGACATGTTTTCGTCAATGCCCCAGCTTAAGGTGCAGTGATCAATGATCACATTATATGCCGCCACGGTCGACAAAGAGTCCGCTTCCCAGCCGCTGCGCTTTGCCTGCCCGTCTGCGCCGGTCTTAACCCGGATATGCCGGATGATGACGTCATGACTGCGCACATCGATGCCGCCCTTGATAATAGTGATACCGGGTGAGGGCGCTGTCTGTCCGGCAATGGTCAGGAATGGCTCTTTGATTTCAAGTGATGTGCGCTTGAGGTCGATGACGCCGCCAACCTCGAACACAATGATCCGCGGGCCTTTTGTTTCGATGGCTGCTTTCAGCGTTCCGGGCCCGTCTGCCGCAAGGCTGGTAACGCGAATTATCTGCCCGCCGCGCCCGCCGATTGTTTCCTTCGCCCAACCGACTGCATTGGGAAAGGCAAGCGTTTGTGCCTGCGCAGGAACCGCAGCCCAAGTGAGGCCCAAAAGCAACAACATCCGAATAAGCATATCCATCTCCTTGGAAGCTATCTTGACATGAAGCCAAGTTCGCAGCAACGTATAAATGACACCGGTTACCTTAAGTGCGTTTGGGTCAAACTGCCCATCGCCAGACAGATGCCCGAAGTTATTAAAAGCGGCAATATAGCGTTAAAATACGCAGCCGGAACGAAGAGGATGCGCTGGATTTCATCGCGTCTCGAATCAAAAAGACACCGGTATCAATACCGGTAATTGGGAAGGGAAGTGGGAATGATTAAATCTGGATCGCGTGAATTTAGCAAAAATGCGACGAAATTCTTGTCGGCGGTTTCATTGAGCGTTTTGGCAGTAGGCACAGCCCATGCGCAAGACGCCGCAGCCGAAAATGCCGCCGCTGAAACTGCACCTGCAGAAGAAGGTGATGCAATTGTTGTTACCGGTTTCCGCGCCTCGTTGGAAGCCGCGCTGAACTTGAAGCGCGATTCCGTCGCTGCAGTCGACGCAATTGTGGCCGAAGACATTGCAAAATTTCCTGACCAGAACCTTGCGGAATCGCTTCAGCGTATTCCAGGGATTTCGATCAGCCGTGATGGCGGCGAAGGCCGGTCGATCACGGTTCGTGGTCTCTCGTCGCAGTTCACGCGCGTCCGCGTTAACGGCATGGAGACAATTGCTACCTCGACAGACGGCGCTTCTGCAAACCGCGACCGTGCGTTTGATTTCAACGTCTTTGCATCCGAGCTTTTCAGCAGCCTTGTGGTTCGTAAAACCGCCGAGGCATCGCTTGACGAAGGTTCGCTGGGTGCGGTTGTCGACCTGAATACGGGCAATCCTTTGGCTGGCCGCTCTGGTCTTAACGGCGCGCTGTCGGTTGTGGGTTCGTACAATGATTTGGCGAAAGACCTTGGACCGCGCGTTGCTGGTTTGCTGAGCTGGCGCAATGATGCCGGTACGCTCGGTGCGTCGATTTCGGCAGCTTATTCGAAAACCAGCACATTGGAACTTGGCAACAACTCGGTCCGTTGGGCGCAGGCGCGTTTTGACGGCGTCGACGCAACCAACTGCTTCACGACTATAAACAGCGGCGGCACCTATGTGCCTAGCGCAGCTTGTGACCGTGCAGCGACGACATTCCACCCGCGTATTCCGCGTTACGGCGAAGTTGCCCATGAACGTGAACGCTTGGGCCTGACCGGTTCGGTGCAATATTCGCCAACCGACGCAACCAAGCTTTCGATCGACGCCCTATTTTCAAAATATGATGCGTCACGTGAAGAGCAATGGGGCGAAGTATTGCTGCGTTCCAACGAGCGTTCCATCAACGTCGTGAACCCCATTTATGACGCCAACAACAACATGATTGCGGCGACGCTGAATGATGCATGGGTGCGTACCGAGCATTATCTGCGTGAATCGCAAACCAAATTCTATCAGGTTGGCGGCACATGGGATCAGGACGTTACGGATAATTTGCGTTTCACCGCATTGGGTGGCGTGTCAAAATCCAACGCCGATATCCCGGTTGAAACGACGGTCATTTTCGACGACCGTGATGCGATGGGCTATAGCTATGACTATCGGGATATGGCGCGTCCAAAGCTGACTTTCGGAACCAGCGTCATGGATCCTGCAAACTTCCAGCTTGCAGAAATCCGTGACCGGCCTTCGAACGTGACCAACCGCTTCAAAACCGCGCAGTTGCGGACCGAGTGGGACGTCAATGAAAATATCACATTGAAGGCGGGTGCCGTATGGCGCCGGTTCAACTTCGATGCCGAAGCCTACACACGTGATACCGCTGTGTGCGGTAACGGCGGCACAAGCTTGGTAACCAGCACAGCGGGCACAATCACCTGTTCCGCAAGCAGCCTGTTTGGCCCAACAGCCGTTTATGGTTTTGCGGTTACGCCAGCTTTGTCGCAAGCGTTCAGCCTTGGCAACGCAGGTCAGCCAGCTGGAAACTCAAATGGCTGGATCGTGCCTAATCTGGCAGCGACGACGGCTTTCACCGGCCTATATAGCCGTGCGCTGGTCAATGACGCGGGTAACATTCGCGGCGTTCAAGAAACGACCAAGGGTGCCTATCTGCAAGCGGATGCCAAGGGCGATGTCTTTGGGGTGGAATATGCGCTGAATGCAGGCATCCGTTATGCGAAGACTGACCAGTCTTCATATGGCCTTGTCAGCGGCGTGAACGCAACGGTCACCCGTAACTATGACGATTGGTTACCATCGGCAAACCTCGCTTTGTACCCAACGGAAAGCACCATCGTGCGCTTTGCGGTTGCAGACGTGATGACGCGCCCAACGCTGGGTTCGTTGACACCAGGTGGTTCGGCTGACGGATTTAACTACCGCGTCACCAGCGGTAACCCGTTCCTTGCACCATTCCGTGCGACAAATTACGATCTGTCGCTTGAGTGGTATTTTGCGCCTCAGGCTGTGTTGTCACTCGCGTTATTCCAAAAGGATGTCGGCACCTTCACCCAATCGGCGTCGATTACCGGTGCGACATTTGCGCAAACCGGCCTGCCTGCATCGGTGCTCAGCCCCGCATCCCCAGCGGCTTTGAACCCGGCGCAACAGCTTGAACCACGTTGGACGCTGGCTACCACCGTCAATGGTTCGGGTGCGAAACTGAAGGGTCTTGAGCTCGCTGCGCAAATTCCGTTCAGCGCGTTCACAGATGGCATGCTTTCCAACTTCGGCATCCTTGCAAACGCCACGTTCATTGACTCAAACGCGACCTTCAATGTCCAAGGCCCTGCAATTGCCCCAGGTGGCGCTTTGCAGAGTGCGGTTATCAGCAATACGCTGGGCAATGTCACCAAAAAGGCATTTAACGGCACGCTCTATTATGATGACGGCAAGTTCAGCGCCCGCGGGATGCTGAGCTATCGTGGCCGCTATCATGAGGGCGCAAGCGGTACGGGCAACATTTTGGAAGGTTATGGAGCAACCACCAACTTCGACGCCTCTGTCCGTTACAAGCTGACAGAGTGGATGGAAGTATCTGTAGAAGGCAACAACTTGCTGGATACCTATCGTTACCGGTTCACCGACTTTGATGCGGACCGCAACTATGAGAACAACCATTTTGGCCGGACCATCCTGTTTGGTGCACGCTTCAAAATGTAATCTGCGGATTGTCTAAAACGTAAAAATGGGGCCAGTCATTGCAATGCGTGACTGGCCCTTTTTATTTGAAAAACAGTCTGCCCAGGGCTGTATGTGACTGGGCAATCGCGCGCGCGGATCAATCATTTTAGATATGAGGTAATATGACCTTCGACAGACGCACAGTCATGGCACTCGCCGCCGCCGGCATGGCAGGAACGGCGTTCGGGCAAACACCACCTCCGGGGGCTAATGCGCCCGTGCCGCGCGGGCTGTATCAGCCCACCGAAACCATTGACCTATGGCCCGATGGCGCGCCCGGAGCGCCAGCGAAGCCATTGGTTGAAGCGGTGAACGAACGTTCAACCGACGCCCAACTGACCGACCGCGCCGTATTCGGGATCAGCCGTCCGCGCATGGTCGTATTCCGCCCAAGCCAGCCAAATGGGGCAGCTGTCTTGATCACACCGGGAGGCGGCTATCGCTGGGTCGTCGTGGACAAAGAAGGCTATGAAATGGGTCGCTGGCTTGCCGCCCGCGGCTACACAGTCTTTGTGTTATTCTATCGCCTGCCGGGCGAAGGCTGGGCGGCAGGACCTGATGTCGGTTTGTCGGACGCGCAGCGGGCGATGCGCCTGATCCGGTCGCGTGCCGCAACCTATGGTATCGACCCCGCACGCGTCGGCGCGATGGGCTTTTCCGCTGGCGGTCATCTATGTGCCGATCTTGCAACACGCTTTGACGTGAAGACATATGAACCCGTCGATGATGCCGATGCGCTGTCGGCGCGTCCCTTTATTGCGGCGCCGATCTATCCCGTGATTGCTATGCAGGCACCCAATGCGCACGCCGGCAGCCGTGAAAAGCTGCTGGGGACTGCACCGACGGCTGCGGCTGAAAAGCGGCTAAGCCCGCATATGAATGTGCCCGATAACGCACCGCCATTCTTCTTGCTGCATGCCGAAGATGACGATGCGGTGCCTGTTGAAAATAGCTACCTGATGCGTGCGGCATTGCGGGCCAAAGGCATTTTAACCGAAACCCATGTCTTTGCCCATGGCGGTCACGGCTTTGGCTTGCGAAAGGCCATTGGGAAGCCCGTGGAGGCTTGGCCAGACCTCTTCCTTGGCTTTGCCCGCGCACAGGGACTTTAGGCGCTAGCTGACGCCCAATACGCGTTGCAGCAGCCACATGACGGCGATGGTGCCGATGGCATAAGCGCTTAGGCGCTGGAACTGCGCAGCATAAAGCGCGTTGATCCGCCGGAGCAGGGACAGGAAGATCATCGCCACGCAAACGATCACGATTTGCCCTGCTTCGACGCCCAGGTTGAACGTCAGCAACGCCATGGGGACTTCGCCTTGCGGAAGTCCGATCTCCGCCAGTGCCCCGGCAAAGCCAAAGCCATGCAGCAATCCAAAGAGGAAGGCGACAACCCACGGGATACGTTCCGAAAGGCGCGGCGTAGCAGGGTCGCGTTTAACAACCTCAACCGCTAAAAACACGATGGATAAGGCAATAGCCGCCTCAACGGGCGGCCCCGGAACGCTGATCAGCTCAAGCGTGGTTGCCACCAATGTCAGCGAATGTGCGATTGTGAAGGCGGTGACGGTTCCAGCCACCCGCCAAACACCATTGAGTAGCAGCACGAGGCACAGCACGAACAATAGATGGTCATAACCCATCAGGATATGTTCAACGCCTGTGATGAAATATGTGCGGGCAACCTGCCACCTGTCCGGCCGTTGCGCTATCACCGCTTGCGGATTTGACGGTGTAAGCCGTGCAGCCTGCGTCACGCCGCGCGCAGACTGATAACGCAGCAGCGCGTCAGCCGCCATATTCTCCATGCCGTCCAAGCGGACTGCGCGGCCCGCCAACGGCGCTTTGCAATTGATAGCCCAACGCACCAAAAGTGCCGCGCCGTCGACGCTGCGTTCGGGCGGTGTCGCAACACAATCGTTCGGGAATGTGGGTGTTACCCCAGTTGCGAGGCCCGGCTTGATGGGTGCTTTCCACGTGACATCATATTGGTGCGCATTTGGCGCGCTAACTCGCTCGCGCAATTCCAAATAGCCGGGTTGCAAATCATCGGCCTGTGCGGGCGAGAGGCCGGCCGCAAGCATGATCAAAAGAAGCAGTCGGAATATCATGGCTTGGCAATGCGAATGTCGTATCCGTCAAGCAACGCCTGATATGCGGCGGCTTCACGCTTGGTTTGGGTCTCGGCGCGCCAGTCGTTCGATACGCGCTGCCGGACCGCTGACAAGGTTGGTGTTCCTGCTGCAATGACATTGCGGACGCGGACGGCGTGCCAGCCAAAGCCTGAACGCACCGGACCAGACCATTTTCCTTGCGGGGCATTGCGCAAACTATTGGCAAAATCATCGCCGAATTGCCGTGATACGCTGTCCCACTCGGCGTCTTCCATGCTTTGGGGAACGCTCAATGCTTGCGAAGGCGGTGTTTTTCCTTGGAGGAGCATCCGCATCGAATCTTGCGCCACATTTTCATCTTCGCCCAAAAACTGTTGGTCAAAACTGAACGCGGGTTGCGCAGCATAAACGGATTTTTTAGTGTCGTAATAACGTTGGAGCTCGGCGTCGGTTGGTTCCATATTCTGGATTTCAGCGGTCGCTAGAAACTCCATTTTGGCGCGCAAGCGGCGTCGAATAATCGGGTCGTCCACGTCAAGCCCAAGCCGCATAGCTTCGCGGACATACACTTCTTCTTTGATGTAATCGCGGATCAGGCTGTCGAGTTGCTGCGCGTTCGGCGGGCGCCGCCACGTCTGCTCCCATTGGGATGCAAGCCGCGCGACTTCCTCTTCGTTGATCGAAATGCTTCGGTCCAGACTGTCGGCGGAACCGAACTGGCTCATCAGCACGAACAGCACGGAACCTGCAGCCAAAAACTGTACCAGCGGCTCTCGAATGAAACGGCGCACCTTAATATCCTTCATAAAATAGAGACCCCCGGGCCGGGGCGTTCAACCATGATCAATGGCGATTCGCCTTCCGGCGTTTTATACTCTGCAGAAATGGCTGCACGGACTTTATCGACGCGGGCCGCTGGCATGACGGCGACACAGGCACCGCCAAAGCCGCCGCCGGTCATCCGTGCGCCACCCACAGGACCTATCGCGCGTTGCAACAGCGCGACCAATTCATCAATGGCCGGAACGGTAATTTCGAAATCGTCGCGCATCGATGCATGGCTTTGCGCCATAAGTGCCCCAAGCGTGGTCAGATCGTCTCTCGCAAGCGCGTCCGCTGCATCCAAAGTCCGTTGGTTCTCGGTAATCACATGGCGTGCCCGCGACATTGTGACGGCATCAAGCCCTGCCGCCGCAAGCATATCAAGGTTCGCATCACGCAGTGCGGCGACACCCATCGCTTCTGCGGCGGCCTCACATTGGCGGCGGCGTTCGTTGTAATGCCCGTCAACCAGACCACGTGTCACGCCGGAATGCACAATCATGATGGCAATATCATCGGGCACGGGTGCATCAGTCAATTCAAGGGTTCGGCAGTCGATCAAGAGCGCATGGCCGGCTTTGCCTTGGGCAGAAATGAGCTGGTCCATGATGCCGCATTTGGTGCCCACAAAGTCGCATTCCGCACTTTGCGCGATTTGCGCGAGGCGCGTGTGGTCTATCTCGATATTGGCCAAGGCAAGCATCGCTTTGCCGACAGCGACCTCAAGCGAGGCCGATGACGATAGGCCCGCGCCTTTGGGCACGTTGCCTGCGATCGCCAAGTTCGCGCCGGTAAGTGCATGCCCCGCATTTTGCAGCGCCATTATCATGCCGCGAATATAATCGGCCCAGGGCTGGTCCGCATTGCGTTCGATGGGTTGTTTGAGGTCAAACGCGTCCACCGCATTGTCAAAGTCCACAGCGACAATATGCACAGCGTTATCGTCACGCCGGCTGGCGGCAACCATCGTCGATGGGCCAATTGCGCAGGGCAGAACAAACCCGTCATTATAGTCGGTATGCTCGCCAATCAGGTTCACCCGTCCGGGCGCGCGGGCCACGAGATCAGGCGCTGACCCAAATTGTGCGGCAAAGGCCGAACGGACCTTGTCCAATAGCGCCTTATCGAGCGGCGTCATCCCTTGCTCCGGTAATGGATTTTGCTTTGCGCGCGCAATTGTTCGGCCGCCGCTTCGGGCGTCAGGTCGCGCTGCGCTTCGGCCAGCATTTCATATCCCACCATGAACTTGCGGACGCTCGCCGACCGCAGCAGGGGCGGATAGAAATGCGCATGCAGTTGCCAGTGCGGGGCGTCGGGCGTTGCGCTTGGCGCGCCATGCCACCCCATCGAATAAGGAAAGCTTGTCTGGAACAGATTGTCGTAAGCGGTTGTGACGGCCTTCAGTATGTCGGCCAAGTCTTGGCGCTGTGCGGATGTCAGCGCACTTAGCCGCTGGACAGCAAAGCGCGGGAGCAGGAGGACCTCGAACGGCCAGCTTGCCCAATAAGGTACCACCGCAATCCAATGGTCGTTCATGGCGACGGTGCGCGCTCCTTCCGCTGCCTCTTGTGCCGCATAAGTGAGCAGCATCGCGCTTTGATGTTTGTCGTAATACTCAGCCTGCGTTTCGTCCTCACGTGCCGGTTCGGCGGGGACATAATCGGTCGCCCATATTTGCCCGTGCGGGTGCGGGCTGGAACAGCCCATCATTGCGCCTTTATTTTCAAAGACCTGTACATAGGCATGGTTGGCGGAAAGCTCAGCTTCTTGCGACGCCCAATTGTCGACGACGGCCGCGATCTCGGCGACGGGCATTTCGGGCAATGTCTTTCCATGGTCGGGCGAGAAACAGATGACCCGGCATGTGCCATGTGCAGGTGCGGCACGAAACAAGGCGTTGTCCTCGTCCGATTCGCCGCCGTCTCCCGGCATCAGCGCGGCAAAGTCATTGTCGAAAATGAAGACATTTTTGTAATCAGGGTTGTGTACCCCGCCAGCGCGTTCATTGCCCGGGCACAAATGGCAGTTGGCGTCATGGCTTGGACGCACTGCATTATCTGGCGTGTCCTGCTGCCCCTGCCATGGACGCTTTGCCCTATGCGGCGACACCAAAATCCATTCGTTTTTCAGCGGATTGAAACGGCGGTGGGGCTGTTCACTAAACCGCATCGGGCAAGGTCCAATCAATCGGGGGCTGACCCTTGCTAGTCAGAAAGGCATTGCATTGCGAGAAATGTTTGCAGCCGAGAAAGCCGTTATACGCGGACAGTGGCGATGGATGCGCAGCTTTCAGCACCAAATGGCGGCTGGCATCAACATTGGCCGCTTTCTTATGGGCATAGGCACCCCACAGCATGAACACCACCGGTTCTGGCTTGTCATTCACGCGCGCAACAATCGCGTCGGTAAACTGTTCCCACCCTTTCCGGCTATGCGAAGCGGCCTTGGCCATTTCGACCGTCAGGACGCTGTTCAACAAAAGCACGCCCTGCTTCGCCCAATGCTCCAAAAAGCCATGGGACGGGCGCTGTATGCCGAGATCGCTTTCCAGTTCCTTGTAAATGTTCACGAGGCTTGGCGGCGGCCGGACACCGGGCGGCACGCTGAAGCTTAGCCCATGGGCTTGGCCCGGGCCGTGATAAGGATCCTGTCCCAAAATGACCACCCGCGCCTGATCCAGCGGGGTCAGGTCAAGCGCACGAAACCATGTGGCTCGTTCGGGATATATCGTTTTGCCAGCCGCCTGCTCGGCCTCCAAAAACCGTGCAAGTGCAGCCATGCCTTCGCTTGCCAGTGCCGCGCTTAAGGGTGCTTCCCAGCCATTGGGTATGGAAAGCCCGCTCATTCTGCCTTTGGCGGGGCCGTCAGCAAATCGGTCCAAGCCTTGACCTCTTTCGATGTCGCTGGCCCAAGCAACTCCATGGCATGGCGCAGCCGTTCACGGATGATGTCGCGGCCCAGATGCGTGATGGCGTCAAACAAGGGCACGCCCTGCGCGCTTCCGGTTATGGCAAGATAGAATGGCCGGATAACATCCTTCAACTTGGCATCCAGAACTTCGGCGGTGCGGCGCAATGTTCCCTCAACACCGTCCCGATGCCATTCGATCATTCCGTCAAACTGCTGCAACGCAATCGTGTAGGCCGCGCGTTGTGTATCCTGTTCCAGCTTCACGCCATCGCGCAGCCGCTCAAGCGTCATGCTCTCAATACGGTTCATGAAGAACATGGCGGTAAGCCCGCCAAGATCCGACATTTTGGTAATCCGCGCCTGCGCCATTTCGGCGATGGGCGTCAGATAGCTGTCATTCAATGCCCATGCTTTTACGGCGTCCAGAAACTCGGAAACGCTTAGTTCTTCACGCAGATAACGACCATTCAGCCAGTCCAGTTTTGACGTGTCAAAGACGGGGCCACCGAGCGATATGTTGTGCACGTCAAATTCGTCGATAAGCGTTTGCAGCGAGGTTTTTTCGTCTTCTTCGCTCGCGGATTTGATGAACAGTCCCAGAAAGTTCTGCATCGCCTGCGGCAAATAACCTGCGCGCTGATAATATAAGATGCTTGTCGGGTTCTTCCGCTTTGACAGCTTTGATTTGTCGGCATTGCGCAGCAACGGCAAATGCGTGAGCACCGGCGGTTCCCAGCCGAAATATTGATATAGCAACAAATGCTTTGGCGCCGACGAAATCCACTCTTCGCCGCGCATGACATGCGTAATTTCCATCAGATGGTCGTCGACAACATTGGCCAAATGATAGGTCGGCAAACCGTCTGATTTCATCAGCACCTGCATATCGACCACCGAATATTCAAACTCGATCTCGCCGCGCAATGTGTCCTGAACGATGCATGTGCCCGTCGTCGGAATTTTCATGCGGACAACATGCGGCACGCCGTCTGCGTCCAGCTTTGCGCAGTCGTCGGAGGTGAGCGAAAGGCAGGTGCCGTCATATTTGGGCGGCAACTTCGCCGCCACTTGGGCCGCACGCGAGGCGCTTAACTTTTCAGGCGTGCAATAGCATTTGAACGCATGGCCGTCGGCCAGCAAACGGTCGCAATGTTCGGTGTAGATCGCGCTACGCTCCGACTGGCGATAGGGACCATGCGGTCCGCCAACATCGGGACCTTCATCCCAGCTAAGTCCCAGCCAGCGGAGCGATTCCAGAATCATTTTTTCCGATTGCGGGGTTGACCGCACTTGATCGGTATCCTCAATCCGCAGCAGAAATTGCCCGCCATGCTTCTTGGCAAAGCAATAGTTGATGAGCGCAATATAGGCTGTGCCAACATGCGGATCGCCAGTGGGTGAAGGTGCTACCCGGGTACGAACGGGGCGGGTGATGGCATTCATGTTCAGTGCTTCTTTCAATTTCGGTTTGGCGGTCCTCTATCAAGCCCCGCCATGCTTGTCATCTTCGCGCTGCATTTGCGAAACGGCGATATGTTTGGTGGGCGGAAATCGGGGTAGGGTAAAGTCTGCCTAGCGCAAAGCCAATAACAGGCGTAGCTGATTGCGTAATGACCCCCACTTCCCCCCGCTTGCTCTCCCTTGGAACCGCTGTGCCGCCGCACGGCATTACGCAAGATCAGGTCTTGTCGATATTGGTGCAGGCCAAAGGTCATGCGTTACCGGCGCGTATGGCGGATATTCTGGGCAATACCGGCATTGATCAGCGGCATATTGCCATGCCGCCTGAATTTTATTTCGCACCGCGCTCGTGGGCCGGTCGCGCAGCGGTATATGCCGACGCTGCATCTGCTATGTTTGCGGTTGCGGCGGCACAGGCACTTGATCGGGCAGGCGTCAATGCTGCCGACATCGGCCAGATTGTGTTTGTCTCAACCACCGGAACCATGACGCCAAGCCTGCCTAGCCGGATGATCGCGAAAATGGGATTTGCGCCCGATACGCGATGCGTGCCCTTATTTGGCTATGGCTGCGCGGGCGGGGTCATTGGCCTTTGCGTTGCTGCGGACCTGTTCCGCGCCAATCCGGATAAACCCGTCCTGCTCGTAAGTCTTGAGCTGTGCAGTCTTGCCTATGATCATGCGCGGATGGATAAAAAAGATATGGTCGCGCTTGCCCTGTTCGCCGATGGCTGCGCGGCGGCGGTGATCGGGGCAGGGCCAGGTCCTGCGCTTTCGGCCTTTGCCAGCCATGTGTGGCCCGACACGCTGGATATGATGGGCTGGGAAATCGGCGACACGGGCTTTGACCTGGTGCTTGCGCGCGACATTCCTGTGTTCGTGAACAGCCATTTTGCGCCTGTCTGCGACGATTTCTTGGCGCAACAAGGTCTTGAGAAAGCCGAGATGGCTGAGCCTGCCTGTCACCCGGGCGGCGGCCGCGTGGTCGATGCGCTTGCGGACTATCTGGGTGATGATTTGGCCATGACCCGTTCGGTACTGCGTGCGCATGGCAATATGAGCTCGCCAACGGTGCTGTTCGTGTTGGACGCTTTGTTGGCGACAGGGCCGATTGCAAAGCCAACCTTGTTAACAGCGCTTGGCCCCGGATTTGTCGGTGCGATGGGCGTTCTTACGCCATGACACTGTTTGATTGGCCACTCTGGGCACAGGCGGTCTTTACCTATGTCATCATCCAGCGGCTGGCCGAACTGGCCTATGCCAGCGCGAACACAAGGCGTTTGCTGACCGAAGGCGGGCGTGAGCATGGGGCAAAGCATTATCCTTTGTTTATATTGCTCCACAGCGGCTGGCTTGTGTCGATTGCGCTGTTCGCGGAACCGACAGCGGGGCCGAACCTGTTATTGCTCAACGCGTTCGTCGCCAGCCAGACATTTCGTTTCTGGACGCTGGCCAGCATTGGCCGGTGGTGGACGACCCGCATTATCAGCGCGCCGCATTTCCCGCGGGTGAAGCGTGGGCCATATCGGTTTATCAAGCATCCAAATTACGCATTGGTGGTCGTGGAAATCGCGCTGCTGCCGCTCCTGCTTGGTGCACCCGCGATGGCGCTGACTTTTTCGATATTAAACGCTGCGTTATTGTGGTGGCGGATCCGGATTGAAAATGCCGTGCTGGGCGAACGTGTGGGCACTACTTGACCCGACCGCCTGCTG
>JBILBJ010000125.1:0-5575 GCA_044353705.1 Sphingorhabdus sp.
TGGCCAAGCCGCGCGCGCAGGATGACCGCGGGCACCGTTGCGGCCATGATGCCGACGAACCCGCCGACCGCAGCCATGCCCCAATACGGCGTACGGGCGCTTTGCGCGGCGATGATGAACTGGCTTTTGTCGCCAAATTCCAGGATAAACAGGCCCAAGAACGCGGTCAGAAATGCCGGGGTTTTCCACCCCGATAACGGATCGACATTGCGCCGCCACAGCAACATGCCAGCGCCCGCAAAGATATAGGCAAGGCCAGCGAACATCTGAACGGACTGCGCGCTCATCCAGTTGTCAATCACCGAGCCGCCTGCTGCCGAAATGCCGCAGTTCAGCAAAGTGGCACAGGCGAGCCCGGCAAGAATCGCGGTATTGTTGCGATACCGCAGCGCGAGCACGGCCGCGAGGATCTGGGTCCGGTCGCCCATCTCGGCGAGGAAAACAGACAGGAAGGTCGTAAAGGCAGTGTCCATATTTTCTGCCCTAGCACATCATTCTCAAAATGGGATGCGTGCGGCGGGTGGACTGAACTGTGCCGCGAATCGCCTTTGTTTTGGCAATCAAAGCGGGCTATGTCGAACGCGTTCCGGCATCCGAAAACGCGGCGGTACGGCAAAACGAAGAGGCTGAAACCAGTCCAGTATGACGATTCAGGGGGCATTGGCCCGCTTTGACGTCTGATTTGGGGTTACGGGCTTGACTTTCACCCGCCAAACCAGCAAAGGCCCGCGTCTGTGAACAGCGCGGCCAAACCCTGCGCAGTTTTTTGCGACATTATTTGAACAAAAGGAATGGGCCATGGCGAAGCCAGCCACGATCAAGATCAAGCTACTCAGCACCGCTGACACGGGTTTCTTCTACGTGACCAAGAAAAATCCACGCAACATCACTGAAAAGATGACGTTCCGTAAATATGACCCCGTCGTGCGCAAGCATGTCGAGTTCAAGGAAGCCAAAATCAAGTAAGCCAACGCGCTGCTTGAATAAGCTATCGATCAGGGCGCTTCGGGCGCCCTTTTTGATTCACGCATTGCCGGCATGCGGTTGGGTTCGATTATCCAATTATCCCGCGCACCGCCTCCAGAAACGTCATCACCGACACTGGCTTGGACAGATATCCTTTTGCGCCTGCGGCCATGATCCGGTCTTCGTCACCTTTGCCCGCATAAGCCGTCACGGCGAGCACCGGGATGGCCGACAGCGCCGCATCTTTTTGCATCGCCTCAATCAGGTCGATGCCGCTGACATGCGGCAGTTGAATATCCATGATGATAAGGTCCGGCGCGAATGCCCGCGCTTGTTCCAGCGCCAACCGCCCGTCGCGCACGCCCTCGACAACAAACTGGTGCGCGCTCAGCAAGTCAGTGAATAGTTTGAGGTTCAGCTCATTATCCTCAACGATCATCACCTTTTTCGACATTACCGCTCTTTTCCCGCTTTGCGTTCGTGGATGCCTTGGCTTAAGCGAAAGCCATGCATGAAACAAATGACAAGTTAGACGCATCGGGTATGGCGTTTCAGGCTTTGGCTTGGGCGTTGATGGAAGAAGCACGGGCGGAGCGGCTTTTGTCGCTGACCGGCCTGACACCCGAAGGGTTGCGCAGCTCCATTAATGAACGCGGCACGCAAGCGGCGATATTATCCTTTCTTGAGGCTTATGAGCCTGACCTCATCGCGTGCGCTGCGGTCATCGGGGTGTCACCCGCATTACTTGTACAGGCACGGCAGGAGTTAGAAGCATGAGTAGGCCATTGCTAATTTCCGATTGCGATGAGGTGCTGTTGCACATGATCGTGCCCTTCCGCGATTGGCTGGACGACGTGCACCACATTCATTTTGACCTCGTCCACGGCGATTGGGGCGAGGCACTGCGCCACAAGCATGATGGCACGGTGGTTGAGCGCGGTCAGGTGTGGGACCTGCTGAACGGGTTTTTCGATACCGAAATGCACCGCCAGCAAGCGATTGATGGCGCGGTCGAAAGCCTCAACCGGCTGCGCGAACATGCCGATGTCGTTATCCTCACCAATTTGCTTGATCACCGCGCAGGGCCACGGACCGAGCAGTTGAAGGCCGTGGGCATCGACGCGCCGGTCTATTGCAACCAAGGCGGTAAGGGCGAAGCACTTGGCCGGATTTTGGACGAATATAAACCCAGTATTGCCGTTTTCGTCGACGATCTTGGGCATCAGCATGAGTCCGTTGGCGAACAGCATCCCGACGTTTGGCGGCTGCATTTTGTTGGTGAGCCATTGCTGTGGGACCGCGTGAAGTCATCGAAATTAGCGCATGCGCGGTTGGATCGCTGGGCGGACGCGGAAGTTTGGATTAGGGAGCGGTTGGTTGCGAATGCGCCAGCGCCCAGTTTGGAAAAGGTAGCATGATGATAGAAGCAAAATTGGCCGAACTCGGCATTACTCTCCCCGCACCCGCCGCGCCGGTCGCATCCTATGTGCCCGCTGTCGAAGCAAACGGAATGCTATTCATTTCGGGTCAGTTGCCCTTTGTCGGTGGCAAGGTTGTCACCGGCAAAGTCGGCGATACGCGCAGTCTTGAAGAGGGTAAGGCCGCTGCCAAGGCGTGTGGAATCATGCTGATTGCACAAATGAAGGCCGCGCTTGGCGGTGACCTCGACCGCGTGGAACGCATCGTCAAGCTTGGCGTATTTGTCGCATCGACCCCCGACTTTACCGACCAACCCGAAGCCGCCAATGGCGCATCGGACCTGATGGAAGCCGTGTTCGGCGATGCAGGCAAGCATGCACGTGCGGCTGTCTCCGTCCCTGTATTGCCACGCGATGCAACGGTCGAAATCGACTGCGTGGTAAAGGTTCGAAGCTAAGAACTGAAGCTAAGAACGGATGTGGAAAAATCACCGTAGCCCTGAGCCACCAGCGCCCGGGCGCTGGTGAAAGTCGAAGGGCGCTTCTCCGGTTCGGGCCGCCCTTCGACGGACGCAGTCGTTGCACGACTGCTGCTCAGGGCTACGGTAATTATGGAGCCGAAGCCATGACGCGCGACTGGATGTTTCATTGCTACATATTGAAATGTTCCGACGGCTCATATTATGTGGGGCACACCGACAATATGGAACAGCGACTGGCAGAGCATCAGTCGGGGGCGTTCCCGGGCTATACGTATAAGCGTCGACCCGTTGAATTGATTTGGAATGATGCATTTCAGACGCGTGACGACGCCAAGACTGCGGAAAAGCAGATCAAGGGTTGGAGCAGGGCTAAAAAAGAAGCGTTGGCTCAGGGTAATTGGGATCAGATATCGGAGTTAGCCAAATGCCGCAGCCGCAACCGATGACCACCCTTCGACAGACGCAGTTGCTGCACAACTGCTGCTCAGGGCCGCATTGCAATGTCGATGTCTGAAATCACCGCCGAACTTTTAAGCAAGGTCAGCGATATTCCCGCGGACCAGTGGGATGCGCTGAACCCGCGGGGCAATCCGTTTGTGGCCCACGCGTTTTTGGCGGCGTTGGAGGAATCGGGCAGCGTTGGCCCCGGCACCGGATGGTCGCCTGCGCCGATTATGATCCGCGATGCGGGCGGCATTCCCGCCGCTGCGCTTCCTGCCTATCTTAAGAGCCACAGCCAGGGCGAATATGTGTTCGACCATCATTGGGCGGATGCGTTTGAACGGGCGGGCGGGCAATATTATCCCAAGTTGCAGATTGCCGCGCCCTTCTCGCCAGTGCCCGGGCCGCGATTGTTGTTGCGCGATCCCGCGCTTGCGCCCGCGATATTGGCCGCTGCCGAAGCGGTTGTGGACCAGAATGGCCTATCGTCAGCGCACGCAACTTTTGTCGAAGCGGGCGAGTTGGAGCTGTTTCGTGCGGCGGGATGGCTGACGCGCATGGGCACGCAATTTCATTGGCAAAACCGCGATTATGCCGACTTTGACGGTTTCCTCTCGGCCCTGTCGTCACGCAAACGCAAGGCCATTCGCAAGGAGCGGGCTGCTGCACAATCCGCCGTGCGTATTGCGCACATCAGCGGCGCCGATATCACGGCTGATGACTGGGATGCTTTCTGGGTATTTTACCAAGATACCGGTGCGCGCAAATGGGGGCAGCCTTATCTGACGCGGGCGTTTTTTGACCTTATCGGGGAAAGCATGAAGGACAGCATTGTTCTGTTCCTCGCTTATGATGGCGACCGGCCGATTGCGGGTGCACTAAACTTTGTCAGCCCGGATTGCCTTTATGGCCGTTATTGGGGCTGCACCCGCGACGTGCCGTTTCTGCATTTTGAGCTGTGTTATTATCAGGCCATCGATTACGCGATCGCGAACGGCTTGCCGCGCGTTGAAGCGGGCGCGCAGGGTGAGCATAAGCTCGCACGCGGATATGAGGCGGTGCCTACATATTCGGCGCATTATATCGCCAATGCAGGCTTTCGTTCCGCCGTTGCCGATTTCCTTGCCCGCGAAAGTCAGGCGATGGAGCGCCAGATAGAGTTTCTCGGCGAAATGGCGCCGTTCAAGAAAGGCTAAGTCGTCCACGAACGGGCAGGATTTCGGTGTTGCAATCGCCTCTTTAATCGCGCAATTAAATGGGTGAGAGAGGAATCAGCCATGAGCAAACCGAGCCCCCAAGAATTAGCGGATTTTGAAAAGCAATGCGATGCGTGGTTCGCCGAAAACACGGTGCACGACCCGGGTTTTATGTTGCCGCTGACCTTCATGGAAGTTTCCACCGATCAGCAGTTTGATTTCCTGCGTGACTGGCAGCGCAAGGTTTATGAGGCGGGCTATTTCGGTATGTCTTGGCCCACCGAATATGGTGGCTATGGCATGCACCCTGAATATCAACGGATCGCGACACGCGTCATGAAAACGCATGATGCGCCGATCATGCTCAACGCAATTGCGAACGGTTGGACGGGTCCGTTGCTGCTCGACATTGGCCGGGAAGAGGACAAGCGCCGTTTCATTAAGCCCATGCTTTCGGCAGAAGAAATCTGGTGTCAGGGCTTTTCGGAACCAGAGCATGGTTCCGACCTTGGCAGCGCGCAGACCAAGGCTGTGCGCGATGGCGATGAATATGTCATCAATGGCTCGAAGATCTGGACATCATTGGGCGACCGCGCCGATTATATGATCCTGCTTGCGCGCACATCGAATGACGGGCCAAGCAAATATGCAGGGCTTTCGTTCTTCCTCGCGCCAATGAAGATTCCCGGCGTCGAAACGCGGCGCCTGAAGAAATTGACGGGCGAATATGGCTTTACCCAATGCTTCTTCACCGATGCGCGCATTCCAGCGTCAGGCCTCGTCGGCGAAGAAGGGCAGGGCTGGATGGTTGCGATGAAGACGCTTGAGTATGAACGCGGCGCGAAGGTTAATCCGGTCGGTGGTTATTTCGTCAAGGAAATGGACGTCATGGGCGTCATCGATATGGCGCGTTCGGCCAAGCGCGGCGGTAAGCCCGTGCTCGGCGATCCCGTCATGCGCGACAGGCTGGTCGATTATATGATCGAAATTCAGGCGCTGAACCTCAACAACCAACGCCGCCGTATGGCGCCGCTGACCAGTGACCGTCCGATGGGTCTTGCGCTCATGAACA
>JBILBJ010000126.1:0-5567 GCA_044353705.1 Sphingorhabdus sp.
ATCTATTGGTTGCAGCGTAACCAGATCGGCGGCGCGAATGGCAATGGCCAACTGATTGCCGCACCCGCAGGCGCCTATAAGGTCAAGCCTCAGGACGCCGGTGGCAAAAGATTTGAAGGTGAGGGCGATTCGGCTTTCGCCGCGAGCGAAGGCACCAAAACCGGCGCGACATTAGTTCCCGCCGCGAAAGTCGCGGCCGCCGCACCGCCTGCTGCCTTGGCATCTGCTCCAGTGGCGGCGCCAGCACCGTCTGCAGCAGCACCGGCCAGCACAGTCATGGTGCAACTTGGCGCGTTCGGTGATTCTGCCAAGGCCGACGCGGCTTGGGCTGCTTTGAACAAACGTTTTGGCTTTTTGGCCGGAATGAACCGCAAAATCGCGGAAACCAATGTCGAAGGTGGCCGAAAGGTTTTCCGGCTTCAGGCCGTGACCGCGAATTCGTCCGAAGCGCAGCAATTATGTGCAAAGTTGAAGGTAGCTGGCGAAAACTGCCTGATCGTTCGGTAGCGGCGTTGCGGTTGTAAAGTTTCCATTTGCAACTTATGCCGCCCGCAGGCTTCAAGGAGAAGAACATGCCTGCATTATATGACGTCGCCATTCCCGCTTTCATCCGCGGCCTGAAAAACCTGTCGAACATGCTCGAAAAGGGCAGCGCTTTTGCGGCGGAGCAAGGCATGCCCCTGTCCGACTTGCTTGACGCGCGCTTGATCGACGACATGGCGCCGCTCACGCGGCAGGTCCAAATGGTGACCGATACCGCAAAGTTTGTCGCGGTCCGTGTCGGCCAAGTGGCAAATACGCCATGGGCTGATGATGAAGTCAGCTACGCCGATGTGCAGGGCCGCGTGGCCAAGGCGATTGCGTTTCTGGAAGCCGCATCGCCCGATGGTTTTGAAGGCCGCGAAGACGCGAAAGTCGTGCTCACCACGCCAAGCGGTGACATACCGTTCACCGGCAGTGTCTATGTCCACGGCTTTGCCATTCCCAATTTCTTCTTCCACCTCAGCATGGCCTATGCGCTGCTGCGGATGAAGGGCGTGCCAGTGGGCAAGCTCGATTTCCTTGGGGCAATTCGTTAATTATACACAGCTTTGGGCCAAAGCGCCGCTGCTCCATGCTTGCCTTGGGGGCACGGCGGCCCTAGCTTGCGCGCCATGAAGCCCGTGATATTTGGCCTTTCGGGCCTGACCCTGACTGATGATGAAAAACGCCTGTTTCGTGATGTCGAACCGGCGGGCTACATCCTGTTCAAACGCAATATACAGGACCGCGATCAGGTGCGCGCGCTGACCGACAGCCTTCGAACCTTGCATGGCCGCGATGATGTGCCTGTCCTGATTGATCAGGAAGGCGGCCGCGTCGCGCGTATGCGTCCGCCCGTCTGGCCTGACTTTCCGGCTGGCGGCGCCTTTGATGCGCTGTACGATTTGGCACCCATGACCGCGATTGAAGCCGCGCGCTGCAATGCCGAAGCCATTGCGCTGTCGCTCAACGAAGTTGGCATCAACGTCGATTGCTTGCCCGTGCTCGATGTCCGCGTGCCCGAAACGCATTCGGCCATCGGTGACCGCGCGCTGGGTAGTGACCCGATGCGTGTTGCCGCGCTTGGCCGCGCGATCCTCGACGGCCTTGCCAAGGGCGGCGTGATTGGTGTTGTCAAACATATGCCGGGGCAGGGCCGCGCCAGCGTCGATACCCATCACGACCTGCCGCATGTCACCGCCAGCGCGGCTGAACTGGAACAAGACCTCGCGCCATTTCGCGCGCTTAACAGTGCCGCGATGGGCATGACCGGGCATGTGGTCTATGATGTGTGGGACTATCAGCATACGGCGACGATGTCGCCTTATGTGCTGAATGATATCATCCGTGCAAATATCGGCTTTGACGGCCTGTTGATGAGCGACGATCTCGATATGAACGCGCTTCAGGGGGACGTGGCGACACGCGCGCTGCGCTGTGTTGAGGCGGGATGCGACATCGCGCTCAACTGCTGGGGCCGGTTGGACGAAATGCGTGCGATTGCCGACATGTTGCCCGAAATCACGGAAGCGGCGCGGGCGCGGCTTGACCGCGCGATGGCCTTGCCTGTCCCCGCATTTGATGCCGACCGACTGGCCTATTTGCTGGACAAGCGGGATCAGCTGCTCGCGCTTGCGGACACAAGTACCAAGCTGACCGGTGGAACAACGGGCGCGGCATGACGGGGCAATTGCTCTTTGACGAAGAGCAAGATGCGCTCCGCACCGAGAGCGTTCCCGAACCCAATGTCCTGACCATCGACATTGATGGATGGGAAGGTCCGCTTGACCTCTTGCTGGCACTTGCCCGCAATCAAAAGGTCGATTTGCGGCAACTGTCGATCCTCGCCTTGGTCGAACAATATCTGGTGTTCATTGATGAGGCACGCGCGCTGAAGCTGGAGCTTGCGGCGGATTATCTGGTGATGGCGGCGTGGCTGGCCTATCTCAAATCCGCACTGCTGCTTCCCAAGGACCCGACGATTGACCCGTCGCCAGAGGAGCTTGCGCTGCGCCTGCAACTGCGGCTTGAGCGGTTGAATGCCATGCGCGAAAGCGGCGCGCGGTTGATGGCGCGGGACCGGGTGGGGCGCGATATCTTTTTGCGCGGCAATCCCGAAGGCTTGCGCGTGGTCAAGGCGCGGGCTTGGGAATGCGATTATTTCGAACTGATTACGGCATATGGCCAGGTAAAGGCGCGGACGCAGCCGGTGATGCATGTCGTGAAAAAACGCCAAGTCATGACATTGGAAGAAGCGCTGGAGCGCGTATCCGCGATGATTGGCCGCGCGGTCGATTGGACGTCTATTGAGGCGTTTCTGCCCATCCATGCCGAGCCTGCGCTGCGCAAATCCGCGCTGGCATCGAGTTTCGTGGCGGCGCTGGAACTGGCGAAACGCGGCGCTGTTGATTTGCAGCAAGAGGCGACATTTGCGCCATTGTTGTTAAGGGTGAAGGCATGACGATAGAAAGCGATCCCCATGTTCGCGCGGTCGAGGCGACTTTGTTCGCCAGTGACCAGCCGATGACCGTTGAACAGATCCGCGGATATGTCGGCGACGAGGTCGATATCGCCGATGCGCTGGCGCAGCTTGAGGCGCATTATGCCGGGCGCGGGATCGAACTGGTCCGGCGTGGCAAGTCGTGGCATTTCCAGACGGCGGCCGATCTTGCCTATGTTTTACGCCGCGAACGCGAAGAAAGCCGCAAGCTCAGCCGTGCGGCGGTCGAAACGCTGGCGATCGTCGCCTATCACGAACCTGTGAGCCGTGCGCAGCTTGAGGCCATTCGCGGCGTGCAGATTTCGAAGGGCACGCTGGATGTGTTGATGGAGGCGGGCTGGGTGCGGCCAGCAGGGCGGCGCGATGTGCCCGGCCGCCCATTGATTTACGCGACAACCGCCGGATTTCTGACGCATTTCGGCCTTGCCAGTCGCAAGGATTTACCGGGCATTGACGATTTGAAAGCCGCTGGACTGCTCGATCCGATCGACACCGCAATGGGCGATATGCATTTTGCGGGCGAAGAAAGTGACAGCGAACTGGAAATTGACGAAAACAACGCCTAGATAGGGTAAGATAGCTGCGCGACCACGGTCGCAATTTTCGGGGCGAACCCCGGTAGGAGTTTGAAATGGGCGGTTTTAGTATCTGGCATTGGTTGATTGTCGGCATTCTGGTTTTGCTCTTGTTCGGCAAGGGCCGTTTTTCCGACATGATGGGTGACGTTGCCAAGGGCATTAAGAGCTTCAAAAAAGGCATGAGCGAAGACGATGACGCGTCAAAGGCTCCGCCACAAATCGGCTCCACGACCGTTGTCGACGCCGAAAAGCAGACCGATAAAACCCAATAATCTTGGGGCAGTAACAATCGTGATGACATGTCGCCGTTCCTTGGGGGTGGTGTCATGTCCGCCCGCCGGATTGGCCAATTGAATGTTTGACATCGCGTCTTCCGAACTGTTGCTTGTCGTCCTTGTGGCGTTGCTGGTCATTGGGCCAAAGGATTTGCCAAAGGCGTTGCGCGTTGTTGGCAAATGGGTGGGCAAGGCACGCGGTGTCGCGGCGCATTTCCGTTCGGGCTTTGACGAAATGGTGCGTCAGTCCGAAATCGAAGAATTAGAGAAAAAGTGGAAAGCGGAAAACGAGCGCATCATGCGCGAACACCCCGCCGATCCGCGCGCGGACGTCCTTGGCGATGATGCCGCTGCCCCCGCCGATGCGCCTGCTGCCGCAACTGGCGCTCAGCCCGAATTGCCGATGGATCCGCCCTCTACAGAAGCGGCAGCCAAAGCATGAACGAAATTGATGACAGCAAAATGCCGTTGCTCGATCATTTGATTGAGCTGCGCAGCCGTCTGCTCTGGAGCTTTCTGGCGCTCGCCATCGCCTTTGGCATCAGCCTGTATTTCGCGCGGCCCATTTTCGGATTTCTGGTGCAGCCATTGCTCGAGTCCGGTCAAAAGACGCTGATCTACACCGCAATCTTTGAGGCATTTTTCGTCGAGATAAAGGTCGCGTTTTTCGCCGCCGGCTTTTTCTCATTCCCCGTTTTTGCAACGCAACTGTGGCGATTTGTCGCGCCGGGATTGTATAACAAGGAAAAGCGCGCGTTTCTGCCATTTCTGCTGGCAACGCCGGTGCTGTTTATCCTTGGCGCATCGATGGCTTATTATATGGCGATACCCGTGGCGCTTGAATATTTGTTGGGCTTCGGCGGAAATGTCGGCGGCGTGGAACAACAAGCACTGCCGGGCGTCGACAATTATCTCAACTTTGTGATGAAATTCATTTTTGGCTTTGGCATTTCGTTTCTGTTGCCCGTGCTGTTGATGCTGTTGGAACGCGCAGGGATCGTCACGCTGGAACAGCTGCGCGGCGCGCGTCGCTATGCCATTGTCGGCGCATTTGCCATCGCTGCGGTCCTGACGCCGCCGGACGTTGTCTCGCAACTGCTGCTCGCCATTCCTTTATGCATATTGTTTGAAATGGCGCTCGTCGCCATCTGGTTCACCCGCCGCCGCCGCGCCAAGGCCGAAGCGGCTGAAGAGGTTGTGACGTAGGTTTTATCCGGTCTTTGCCGAACAACGGCATCCTCCTTCCGAGCCGTCATCGCCCACACCCTTCGTCCCCATCCTCCCTCGTCATCGTCCACTCCCACCGTCACCCTGAACTTGTTTCAGGGTCTTAATTATCGACGTTGAAAAAGTAAGATGCTGAAACAAGTTCAGCATGACGATGGGTTGTTTCAGGATAACAGGCGGCGTTTGCTCGTCATGCTGAAACAAGTTCAGCATGACGGCAGGGGGTTGGGGGGTGTGCAAAAAACCACTTTCCTACAAATAACCATATGGGTTATTCGAGTCGCGTCATGCAGGCGGCGGTCTAGAACGCTGGTCGGGATGATGGGAACGCTGGCGGGGCAGCCCGTTGGCACGGTCGGCGCGATAGGGTGCGTGCTTCAGCCTGAAAAAGGGCCTGTTGCATCAAGCTCTGAACAGCGCAAACATGGTTGGATGTGGCGGGAAACCGTCCTGTCTTTGCGGACA
>JBILBJ010000127.1:0-5553 GCA_044353705.1 Sphingorhabdus sp.
GCGCCGCGAAACGCTGAATCGCAACATGATCTACGGTTTTGTGCTGATCGGTGGTGTAATCGGTCTACTCCCTGCGTTTTACGACAAACGCATTGTGACTTCGGATGCCGGAGCTTTGCCAATCTTTACAGACAGCCCAATGCCGCCAGTCATCGCCCTGATGCTGATCTTTTTCTGGACAGTGATTATGCCGATTGTCGCCTGGTTCTGGCACAAGCGCGCAATCGATGAACAGGAAGCAAGCGCCTATCGTGACGGCGGCTATTACGCCGCATACGCATTCCTAATCGGCGCGCCGATGTGGTGGGTACTGTGGCGCGGCGGTTTTGCACCGGAACCCGATGGCGTGGCCATATTCATGCTCTTTGCTTCAATATGGACGGCGGTCTGGCTCTGGAAGAAATATCGCTGACATCGAAACCATTTGCATACGATTTGTTGCTACGCGGACTTAAAGGAGAAGAACTATGCATTTACGTTTAAAGTCCGTGCTCGCCACGACAGCAATATGTGCGCTGGCATGGGCAGTGCCCGCCGCAGCGCAGAGCACGCCGACCGAGGCACCGGCATCGGTGGAAGCGCTTGACCCCGTCAAGGCGCCGCCTGCGCTCAAGGACGCCGATCCCGCTTTGTGGGTGGTGAAGGACGAGGACACGACAATTTACCTGTTCGGAAGCATCCATCTCTTAAAGCCAGGCCTTGGCTGGTTTGACGACGGCGTAAAGACGGCTTTTGACAGTTCGGACCAATTGGTATTGGAACTGGTCGAGCCACCAGCCGCGGAAAGCCAAGCCCTGTTTGGCAAATTGGCGATGGATCAGCAGGGCAAGACATTGCGTTCCAAAATGAACGATGCGGACCGTGCGGTGTATGATGCGGCGATGGGCAAGCTTGGCATTCCAGCGCCTGCTTTCGACCCTTTTGAGCCATGGGCAGCGGGTATCACTTTGTCCATGGTCGCAATGCAAAAATCCGGCTTTGACCCCAATAGCGGCGTTGAAAAGCAGCTGACTGCAGCGGCGAAGGTTAACAACAAGCCCATCGCTGGACTTGAAACCATGGAGTTTCAGCTTGGGGTGTTTGATACTCTGCCGGAGGCGGAGCAAATCGCTTTCTTGGTCGAAGCGGCAAAGATGATTGATGATACGAGCAGCATGATGGACAAAATGGTCAACATGTGGGCATCGGCGGACACCGAGAGCCTTGGGCAGCTTATGAACGAGGGCCTGACCAGCCGCACCTTGTACGACGCCCTGCTGACGAAGCGGAATGCCAATTGGGCGAAATGGATTTCGGCGCGCATGGCAAAGCCCGGCGTGACATTCATGGCGGTGGGCGCGGGGCATTTGGCTGGCCCGACCAGCGTTCAAAATCTGCTTCCCGCCTATGGCCTAAGCGCAACACGGGTGGCCTATTAAGTTTTGATGTGTCACGAGTGTGAGGGCCCGGCGATATACGGTCGGGCCCTCAACGTTTAGCGGGATCGCAATGGACAACATACAACGCACTGATGCCGCTTATGCCGGGTCACTGGAAAGCCCGAACTATCCGGGTCTTTGGCCCACCGCTGGGTTTATCCTGCTCTATTTTGTGCTGCAGGCGGTGTGTACGGGCCTAATCATGGCGGCGACGCACAGCAGCGACGCAATGCCTATCGTCATTATCTTCGGACTTATTGCCGCCGCGATTGTCCAATTGTTTCTGATGTGGCTGTATCTGCGCAAGCCGGGACGGATGGCGATATTGGGCCTCAACAGTTTCGGCAAAGTCCCGCTGCGTCAGGCAATGGTGCTCGCGTTCGTTGTGATCATGGCGGCCATGGCGTTTAATTATGTTTACGCGACTTATGTCATTCCGGGTGTTGGAATGCAGGCGGAAATGGCCAAAATCCTCGCCTCCATACCGCGCACGCCGGTGAACATTGCCGCGATATTTTTCGCCATCGCGATTGCGGCGCCCATTGTTGAAGAATTGCTGTTCCGTGGCATGCTGCAGAATGCGGTTGGGAAATATGTGCCGTTTTGGGCGGCAATCCTGCTGTCATCATTTCTGTTCGCGGTCGTGCATCTGCAGCTTTATGCCATCCCCGGATTGATGTCGCTGAGCATCGCTTTTGGCTATCTCTACCACCGCACAGGATCGCTGCGCACGAACATCATCCTGCACATGGCGAACAATGCCTTTGCTTTGGTCGTGTCCCAAATTTTGACTTAAACGACGACAGGCTCCAGCAAGCGCAGCGTTCCGGCATCCGCATCAATTTCCGCCATGCCGCCAACGGGTAGCGTGAATTGGTCGGTAATATGCCCGAACCACGCCCCCTGATACGCAGGAATGCCCAAGCCACCCAGATGTTGGGTAAGGACATCATTCAACGTGAACGCCCCGAAGCTAGTGCCCTTGTTAACGCAGTCGGTGCATTGACCAAAGACAACGCCTTTCAGGTTTTTCAGCACGCCCGCCTGCCCCAATTGGGTGAGCATCCGGTCGATGCGATATTCGGCCTCGTCCACATCTTCGAGGAACAAGATCGCACCGGAAAAATCGGGCAAATACGGCGTTCCGGCAAGCGCGGTCAGCACGGTTAGGTTACCGCCGAGCAGCTTCCCCTGCGCTTTTCCTTTGCCCGTGCCCAAAACGCGCGTGCGCCAGCGACGCTGGGTCAACCGGTCCTCATCGCCCTGTGGATTTACAAATGAAGGTGTGCCTGCATCAAAGGCGATTTCGCGGTAGATGTCCCATGATGACTTGCCCCATGCGCTGCCCGCATTTGGCCCGTGCAAGGTCACAAAGCCGCCTTTGGCCGCAATCGCCATGTGCAGGGCGGTGATGTCGCTAAAGCCTGTGAGCAGCTTGGGATTGGCGCGAATGATGTTCCAATCGAGATAGGGCAGAAGCCGTGCGCTGCCCCATCCGCCGCGCACCGCAAATATCGCCTTCACATCCTTGTCCGCAAACATCGCGTTGATGTCTGCCGCGCGGTCCTTGTCCTGCCCGGCAAGATAGCCGTAACGGTTCAACAGATGCGGCGCCCGTTTGGGCTTCAGCCCCATTGCGATGATGGCTTCTTCCACCAACTGGATCTGGAACGGCTCGTCACTGGCCGACGCCGGTTCAATAAGACCGACGGTATCGCCGATGCGCAAACGCGATGGCTTACGCGCGCCTTTTGCTTCAGACGAAGCCGCCAAAAGCGGTGGGACCGACAGCATTGCCGCCAGCCCCGCCATAATCTGACGCCGAGTTGCATTCATATCCATACCCGGCGTTCCTTTGCTTAGAACTTCGCTTCGATCGACAATGTGAACGAACGGCCCCGTGGGTCAGCAACGCGTGGTTCCCAGCTGGAGCCGGCACCTGTGTTGCTGTCATAGGTGATCGCGAATGGCGGATCGGTGTCGAACACGTTCCGCACGCCAGCGGTCAGACGATATTGCTTAAGCAAATCGACGCTCACCGACGTGTTATACGTGACATAAGATTTCACCATCGGGTTGAAATCCGGACGGACGACAGTGCCATTGGCGATACCGGGCAATGCTTGGTTCTTGTACCCGTCGCGATAGATTTGCGAGAAGTTGAAGGTGAAGTCATCCTTTGTGTACGACACAAAGGCGCTGTGCTTCCACTTGAGACCCAAATCGCCTGCAAAGGTAAATCGGCCAATCAAGCTGGATCCGAACGGTGCCGACGGCAGAAACTTCTCACGCTTTTTCAGCAGATAGGTTCCGTCCAAACCACCGGTAATCACACCGCCGAAGGCATCCACGCCGCCACGCAACGCAACTTCAAGACCCTCTGTCCGGCGCGAACCGATATTGTCGGCGCGCAGGTCAATGAGCGTGATGATGTTGTTGGTGCGCGTCACCCGATCAGGGAAGTAGCTGATATTATCGAGCAACTGACGCAAGGTCAGCGCACCAATGGTATCGTCCACGGCGATCGACCAGTAATCGAACGAAGCGCTGAAACGGCTCGATGGTTGCAGAACAACGCCAACGCTGTGCTGCTTCGATGTTTCTGGTCCAAGGTTGAGATTACCGCCCGAAAGCGTCTCTGGCGTAATCGCTGAACAGCCCGGAAGCGTGCTGACCGCTCCTGTTGCGCAGGTGGTTGGATCCACCAAAGTATTGCCTGGATTTGGCGATTGCGTAACGCCGTTGAAAATCTGGTTGAACGCAGGAACACGGAAGCCCGTATTGTAGGACCCACGGAACATCAGCCAATCAAGCGGACGGTACTTTGCCGAAATCTTCGGATTAATCGTCGAACCAAAGCCGCTATAATCGTCCAGACGGACGGCACCAGTTACTTCGAACGCTTCAAAAACGGGCACGAGAAGTTCGGCATAAGCCGCCTTAACCGTGCGGTTTTTCGCGGTCAGCGCATTGTTATTGTCGAAGGCCACGTTGAAAATGTCTGGCGTTCCTGTGACAGCAGCTGGCGAACCGTTGAAGCTATATGTTTCGCGGCGATAATCCACGCCAAGCGCGACCCGAACCGTGCCACCGGGCAAATCAAACAGCGATCCGGAAACCGAACCATCGAGTTGCTTCACCTCATATTTACCGCCGTACAGCGTTACGCCTTCAGCCGAAATCGCTTTCAATCCGGCAAGTGCCGCATCAGATTGCGTCAACGAGAACGGGTTCAGGATACCGCTGTTCAATAGGCCAACGATACCGGGACTTGTTGCGCCCGGCGCTATTGGTGCGCGTGGATCAATGCCACCAGATACAGCGCCCGTCACACCCGACGCAGTCGCTGCTGCTGCCGAGGCGAAGGTTCCACGATAATGGTATCCAGTGCCCAATACCGACGTCGATTGGCTGCGGGCATATGAACCGCCAGCGCGATAATCCCAGCCATCCCACAATGGACCTTCAGCACCCAAGCCAGCGCGCAAGGTTTTTGTGTTGGTTTCATATTCACGCACGTCGCATGATGTACAACGCCAGCGATACGAAATCGGCTTGCCATAATTGACGGCGATTTGCGGGAAAACGGCGAGGAGCTTGTTGTACACATCATTATACGTCCCCGCTGTCGTCGCGTTCAGCGGATAATATAACGGCAAGGTCGAGTTGTTGCCGGAATATTGGTTGTTCGAAAAACGCTTCGATGAATCGGCGTCTGAACCGGTGATTTCAGCGTAAAATTGATGGTCGCCAAGCTTAGCCGTTGCGCGTCCATAATAAGTCAGCGTTTCCAATGGCTGCTGAAGAACAGCGGCGCGGCCGGTATCCCAAGCACAGGCAAAACGTGCCGAGGTATTTGCCCACAATTGGTCATCATATGCCATGCCACCATCCATGGATGCGCAACCTGCGCCGCCGGGAAGATCGAGGATGTTGATACCACCTGTGGCCGAGACGGTTGCGCCAGTCTCAAGCAAACTAACACCGCTTAAAAGCGAACCAGTCGGGGCAAAGAGCGCATTTGAACCGGTGGCGAACGCGGTCGCAATTGGCGTTCCACGCGTGTCGACCGAGAGGCCACGGTTGGGCTGGTTGCCGTTGACAAAGCTGCGATCCGAACCGTTCAGGGCTTTGT
>JBILBJ010000128.1:0-5545 GCA_044353705.1 Sphingorhabdus sp.
TGCCAATGGCAATGATCGCAAAACCGATGGTGAAAAAGTCGGCGGCGTTGAACACCTTGTCAAACATCTGTTGCGAGCTGTTGAGATAGCCAAATAAAGCACCCTGAACGATGCCCGCGCCAATCATATATCCCGCCGCGTTGCGGTGAAGCACAACGGCTTTCCATGCCTTGGCCAGCGCATGGGGTTCAATCGGAATGACATTTTCGGGCGCAAGTGTTTCGGGCAGGCGCAGATATACCCAAATGGCGGCCGCCACGGCCATGAACGCCATCAGGTCGAATATCACCCGCCAGCCTGCAAACAGCAGGACCATCTGCCCGATGGTTGGCGCGATGATCGGCACGATCATGAAAATAAGGAATATGGTCGACATCCGCCGCGCCATTGCGTCGCCTTCGAACTGGTCACGGATAACGGAGATAACGAGCACACCCATCGCCGCGGCGAGCAAACCATGCGCGAAACGCATCGCGAGCATCATTTCAAAGTCCGGGGTAATCGAACAGGCGAGCGAAAAAATAGCGGAGCCAATGATGGCAATCAGCAATATTGGCTTGCGGCCATAGCGGTCCGACAGCGGGCCATAGATCAATGCGCCAATGCCGGTGCCGGCCAGAAAGACCGAAATAATATATTGAATATTGTTGGGATCGGAAACCTTCAGCCCCTGCGCCATGGCGGGAAAGGCCGGCAACATTGCATCAATGGCCAACGCGTTGAGCGCCATCAGCGATGCCATCATGATGGTCAATTCGCGCGGCCCGATGGATTTTTTTGCTGAAGCTGGGGAGGTCATGTTGCGGCTATGGGGTAGCAGCGGCAATAATTCCACCCGCTAAATCTTTAAATTAGCCCGGCGCTCCGCATGCTGGAAAAGCCGTCTTTGCCGATGATGATGTGGTCATGCACCGTTATGCCGAACTTCTGCCCTGCGTCTGCAATGTCCCGGGTCATGGCAATGTCTTGTCGGCTTGGGCTGCTATCGCCGCTTGGGTGGTTGTGGACAAGGATGATGGCCGCCGCGCCCAAGTCCATCGCGCGCCGGATAACTTCGCGCGTATAAATCGCCGCCTGATCGACCGAACCTTCGCTCGCGATCTCATCGCGGATCAGCATATTCTTGCTGTTGAGATATAAGGTCCGCACGCGCTCAATGGTCAGATGCGCCATGTCGGCACGCAGATAATCCAGCAACGCCTGCCATGATGACAAAATCGGCATCTCGCGGACGGGTTCGCTCAAAAGACGTAAGGCAGCCACTTGGACGATTTTCAGCGCAGCGACACTTGTTTCGCCCATCCACTTTTCGCGCATGATGCTGTCGGCATCGGCCGTTAACAAGGCCGAGAGGCTGCCATATCGCGCGATCAGATCCTTGGCGATTTGCTTTGTGTCGCGGCGCGGAATGGCCAGTGCGAGCAAATATTCGACCAGCTCATGGTCGTGAAGGCCTTCGCCTTGCTGTTCAAAAAGCCGCTTGCGCAGACGCGCGCGGTGGCCGGTGCCATGATGTTCGATTTTATCCGCGCCGTCCGCCATCAGCACCATCCTTTTGCGATCATGTTCATTTTGGTGATTTTTGCGGCGGGTGCAAGTCGATTGACGCGATTCGAGTGCACCTAAATGGGACCCGCGCTGTCCTTCACAACTGAAACATGTTCAGGATGACGACGCGTATCGCCCGAACGGCAATAAAGGACCGGGGCAGTGATGCTCCGGCGCTTTCTATTGCGACGCAACATTCTTGGCGACGCGCTGTTGACTTGACGAAGGCGCTCTCCTAAAGCGCCGATGCCTAGGCGGGGTTGCCCCGATTGCGTGGCGGTTCCGTGTGTTTATTTGGATGGAATCACATGATGTCGGACAATTCCGGGCAGGATGGAAAAGGCAAAAGTGACGCCCGGCTCGTGTCGTTAGATATGCAGCTGAAAGCGGCACGGAAAGCCGAAGCAGAACGCTCAGGTCAAGATCAGGTTCCAGCCAAAGGAATGCGGCAAGGGAACAGGGTTTTAACCGAGTTGATCGCGGGTCCTGCTGGTGGTGCTTTGGTTGGCTGGGTCTTGGACCGCTGGCTGGGTATCGCACCTGCGCTCCTGTTGACCTGCATGTTCTTGGGCATCGCAGTCGCCTTCAGGAACATAATAAAGATTTCAGCAGAGCGTCCGGACTAAACCGGGTGCTTGACGTGTATATAACAGGGTAGTGAACGTGGCAGGCGAAAGCGGCAAAATCGATCCGATGTACCAGTTCAAGATTGAGCCGCTCGCGCAGCTTAACCTTGCAGGTTACGACGTCTCCTTCACCAACTCATCGTTGTTCATGGTGCTTGTTCTTGGCGCGCTGTGGGTGTTCATGGCGGGCGGAATGAAGCGCGAAATGGTCCCCGGCCGCTGGCAAATGGCTGTCGAAGGCGTGACTGGCTTCATCAACAACATGCTGACCGCAAATGTCGGTCCCGAAGGCAAGAAATATGTGCCTTTGGTGTTCTCGTTGTTCATGTTCATCTTGATGGCGAACTTCATGGGCATGATGCCGTTCGGTATCGTCCCCGGCGTGCATCCCTTCACCATTACTAGCCACTTGACCGTCACCGCCGTGCTGGCATTGTTCAGCTTTGGCACCGTATTGGTCGTCGGCTTCTGGCGCCATGGCTTTCATTTCTTCAGCCTGTTTGTTCCGCATGGTACGCCATGGTGGTTGCTCTGGCTGATTCCGGTCATTGAACTATTCTCATTCATGATCCGTCCATTCAGCCTTGCGCTGCGTTTGTTCGTCGCAATGACCGCAGGTCACATCATGATGAAGGTGCTGGCCGGATTTGTGATTAACGGTTTGAATGCAGAAGCGGCTTGGGTGCCGATGATTGTCAGCTTCCCAGCCTTTATTTTGATGATTGGTATTACCCTGCTTGAACTGCTCGTTTGTGCTATTCAGGCTTATGTTTTCGCGCTTTTGACGTCGCTGTACATCAACGACGCCGTCAATTTGCACTAAGATTTCAACCACTAAGTTTTATTTCTAACAGGAGTTATTATCATGGACGCAGAAGCAGCCCAAATGATCGGTGCCGGTTTGGCAGCAATTGGTGCCGGTATCGCCGCTGGCGGTGTTGGTAACGTTTTTAGCTCGTTCCTTCAGGGCGCGTTGCGTAACCCAGCAGCAGCTGACAGCCAGCAGGGCCGTCTGTTCATCGGCTTCGCCGCCGTCGAACTTCTTGGTCTGCTCGCGTTCGTTATCGCGATGATCCTGATCTTCGTTGCCTAATTGACGGTTTCGCCCCGGCAACCGCCGGGGCATTTCCTCAATAGGATGAGCGCGTAATATGCCACAAATTGCCCAGATTCTTGAAACTTATGCATCACAGTTTTTTTGGCTGATGATTGTCTTTGGCTTGGTCTATTTTACGATCGGTCATGGCATGTTGCCAAAAGTGGAAGCAACAATGGACGCACGTAATCGCAAGATTGCGGACGACCTTGCGGCTGCCGAACGTGCGCGTGCCGAAGCGGATGATCTGGGGGATAGTGGCGAAGCAGGACTTGCTGCTGCGCGGGCTGCGGCCCAAGCCAAAGCAAGCGATGCGAAAGCAAAAGGCGCCAAAGACGCTGATGCCCGTCTGGCGAAAGCTGACGCGGAAGTGGGCGTAAAGCTCGCCGCTGCGGAAGCCGCGCTTTCGGCTGCAACAGCCAAGGCAATGGCCAGCATTGAAACCGTGGCTGCGGACGCCGCTGCGGATATTGTTGCCAAGGTTTCGGGCGCGAAAGTTACCCCGGCACAGGCCGCAAAAGCAGTGAAGGCGGTAATGTCCAATGGCTAATCCAGCAGCATCCACCGACACAGCAGCGGCACCAACCGTCGTTGCTCCAGCAGCAGACATCGCCGTACCCGCTGCGGCGCCTACCGCTGAAACCGCCGCTCCCGCTACCCACGCTTCCACGGAAGCACATGGCGGTGCAGAAGAGCATGTCACGCCTTCGGCTCTTGGCTTTGACGCCTCGATGCTGGTGGCTTTGGCGATGCTTGCAGTCATCATCTTGGCAATCTGGAAAAAAGTGCCCGCGATGATCGCCGGCGCATTGGACGGACAGATTGCCGGCATTAAGCAGCAGCTGGACCAAGCAACCGCGTTGCGTGCCGAAGCTGAAAATATCAAGGTCGAGTATGAAGCAAAGGCAAAGCAGGCGGCGCGTGATGCCGATGCGATGAAAGCCTCTGCCGAAGCTGAAGCGAAGCAGATTGTTGCCCGCGCAAAGAGTGATGCGACCGCATTGATCGAACGCCGTGCGAAGGCTGCTGAAGAAAAGATTGCCGCTGCTGAACGCGCGGCAATCGCGGATGTCCGCAACAAGGCCGCAAGTGCTGCCGCTGCTGCTGCAGCGCAATTGATCGCCGCGCATCATGATGCAAAGGCTGACGCAGCGTTGATCGACCAATCGATCGCCTCGCTGAACTAAGTTTCTTGGTTCCCGTGCAGGCGGGAACACAACTTCCGGACATATAATGTTGCCCCGTCCTTGCGGGAATGACGTTGTGTAGCGCACCGACCTTGCCTACATCACCCCGACATGTCCAAAGCCGACCGCCCCGATCAACCCAATGCCGCTTCTCGCTTTAACGAGGAGCAGGCCACCTATGCGGTGCGTGGTGCGGACACACCTGATCTGGAAACCGGCACTGCCGCCATCCGCAATGTCCTGAAGACCTTGCCGCTGAAACCCGGCGTGTACCGGATGCACGACGCGCGCGGCGAGATATTATATGTCGGCAAGGCGCGTGCGCTGAAAAACCGCGTCGGCAATTATGTGCAGATCGACCGCTTGCCCAACCGGCTGCGCAGAATGGTCGCGCTGACGCGTTCGATGACGATTGTGACAACCAATAGTGAGGCGGAGGCCCTGTTGTTGGAGGCGCAGCTGATCAAGCGCTATCGTCCGGCTTACAATGTGCTGCTGCGCGACGACAAAAGCTTCCCCTTCATCCTGCTGCGCGCGGACCATAAATTCCCGCGCATCCAGAAACATCGCGGTGCACGGCGGAACAAGGGGCATTATTACGGCCCCTTTGCCAGCGCGGGGTCGGTCAACCAGACGCTGAATGCGTTGCAGAAGCTGTTTCTGTTGCGCAGCTGTTCGGACAGTTTTTTCAACAACCGCGACCGGCCATGCCTATTGTATCAAATCAAGCGCTGTTCCGCGCCATGCGTTGGCCGGATTGATGACCAATCTTATGATGGCTTGGTCGCTGATGCCAAATCCTTCCTCGACGGCAAATCTTCTGCGGTGCAGGCAAAGCTGGCGAAGGAAATGGAGGGTGCGGCCGAAGCGCTCGATTTCGAACGTGCGGCCATGCTGCGCGACCGGCTGAAGGCGCTGACCTTCATTCAAGGGTCGCAGGCGATTAACGCGCAGGGCGTTGGCGATGCCGATATCTTTGCCTTGGCCCACCGAAATGGCGTGATGGGTATTCAGGCGTTTTTCATTCGCGGCGGGCAAAATTGGGGGCATCGTTCGTTTTTCCCGTCCCATGTGGCCGAGATGACCGA
>JBILBJ010000129.1:0-5478 GCA_044353705.1 Sphingorhabdus sp.
GCGGACGTGACGTTGGCGCGGCTTTGGTCGCGGACCCGCGCATTGCGCTCATCTCTGCCACCGGCAGCACGGAAATGGGCTGCAAAGTCGGACAGGTTGCAGCCGCGCGCTTTGCCAAGACGATATTAGAACTTGGCGGCAATAACGCCGCGATCATTAGCGACAAAGCCGACCTTGCATTGGCGTTGCGCGGCGTCCTGTTCTCCGCGTTCGGCACCAGCGGGCAACGTTGCACGAGCCTGCGGCGCGTGTTTGTGCATGACGCGATCTATAACAATTTTGTAGAGGCATTGAAGGCCGCCAGTACGTCGATGGCGGTGGGCGACCCGCTAGACGGTGGTAACCTTGCAGGACCCCTTATTGACGAATCGGCATATGACGGCATGCGGATCGCCCTCGATGAAGCAAGCGCGCTTGGCGCAAATATCACGGGCGGTGAACGGATGGACTTGGACGGTGTCTATGTCCGGCCAGCGCTTGTCGAGATGCCTGCGCACAGTGGCCCGGCATTGCGCGAAACCTTTGCCCCGATACTCTACATCTTCCGCTATCACGATTTGGCGCACGCCATCGCACTTCAAAACAGTGTCGGCGCGGGGCTTTCGTCGTCCATATTTTCGACAGAAATCCGCGAGTGCGAACGGTTCCTGTCGGCAGAAGGTAGCGACTGCGGCATCGCCAATGTCAATATCGGCACATCCGGCGCTGAAATCGGCGGGGCCTTTGGCGGCGAAAAGGAAACGGGCGGTGGCCGCGAATCCGGTTCGGACGCATGGAAAGCCTATATGCGCCGGGCGACGAACACGATTAACTATTCGAATGAACTGCCGCTTGCGCAAGGGGTGACTTTCGACCTAGGTTAACGCCTGAGGAGAGCGAAAATGCGTGTCGATAGATTGCCACCGGTGAAAGCGACGCTGCAGCCGAGCAACCACCCCTATCTCAATGGCGCGTGGACGCCGCAGCATGAAGAGGTCACCGCGACGGACCTTGAGGTTATCGAAGGCAGCATTCCGGACGACATTGACGGCGTCTATTTGCGCAATACCGAAAACCAGATCCATCAGCCGGTCGGGCGTTATCATCCCTTTGATGGCGACGGCATGATCCACCAGATTGATTTTTCGGGTGGTAAGGCAAGCTACCGCAACCGCTTTGTGCGCACCCGCTGTTTTCAGGCGGAGCAGGATGCTGGCGGCTCGCTCTGGGGCGGGTTGATGGACAAGGTGGGCGTGTCGAAACGCCCCGGCTTTGGCGCCCATGGCAGCCTCAAGGATTCATCGAGCACCGACATCATCGTGCATGCTGGCAAGGCTGTGTCCACGTTCTACCAGTGCGGTGAAGGCTATGTGCTCGACCCCGAAACGCTGGAGCAGGAAGGCGTTGCGTCCTGGGTGCCGCTTGACGGCATTTCGGCGCATCCCAAGGTTGATGAACGCACGGGCGAGTTGCTGTTTTTCAACTACTCCAAACATGCGCCATATATGCATTATGGCGTGGTCGACCGCAGCGGAAAGCTTGCGCATTATGTGCCCATCCCGCTTCCCGGGCCGCGTTTGCCGCATGACATGATGTTCACCGAAAATTGGTCAATATTATGCGACTTTCCTTTGTTCTGGGACGAGGAGCTGTTGAAGCGTGATGTCCATGTGACGCGGCTGCACGAAGGGCTGCCATCGCGTTTCGCGCTCATTCCACGCTATGGCCAACCCGAAGATATCCGCTGGTTTGAAGCGGACCCGACCTTTGTTCTGCACTTCATCAATGCCTATGAGGAAGGGGACGAGGTCATCCTCGACGGCTATTTCGAAGAAGACCCCTATCCGCCACCGATCGAAAATGCCGATGGCTATGGGCATATGATGGCCTATGTCGACGAACATAGTTTCAAGCCCAAGCTGCACCGTTGGCGCTTCAATTTGAAAGATGGCACCACGCGCGAAGAGCGTTTGGATGACCGGATTTTAGAGTTCGGGATGATGAACCAGCGTTATTTGGGGCTACCCTATCGTTATGCCTATAGCACGACGTCAAAGCCGGGCTGGTTCCTGTTCACAGGCTTCGTCAAACATGATTTGGTCACCGGCGGGTCATGGGAAGTCCAGCTCCCCGATGGGCGCTATGCCAGCGAAGCGCCCTTTGCCCCGCGCGTCGGCGCCACAGACGAAGACGACGGGTATCTTGTCAGCTTTGTGACCGACGAAAATCGTGGAACGTCGGAGTGCATCCTCATCGACTGCAAACGCTTTGATGATGGGCCGGTGTGCAGAATCGCGCTGCCACATAAGATCAGCAGCGGAACCCACGCGCATTGGGCGGACCGAACGGTCTTGTGACAACTGTATATTGCGCGGCCACGGCACCCAAGGAAATCGGTACCTTTTCCCGGCCTTGCTTGGTCGCCAAGTAAACAGTACTAATATGTAATATTAGAAAAACCTGTTGCTGTGGTTCAATCGCGCAATCCGATTGCCGCACCAGCTTTTAGTCTGACATAGGGCCGCGATAACGAGAATTGGTGGGTAATATGAAGAGCACAGCACGGGCGGTTGTAATTGGTGGTGGCGTTGTCGGCGTAAGCACGTTGTACCATCTTGCCAAAATGGGGTGGAGCGACGTCGTCTTGCTTGAGCGTAAGGAGTTAACCTCCGGCTCAACCTGGCATGCCGCGGGCCTTCTGCCGCTTTTCAACCTGAGCTATTCGGTCGGCAAGCTGCATCAATATTCGGTCGGCTTATATCCGACGCTAGAGGCAGAGACCGGCCTGCATGCCGGTTTTTCGCAAGTCACGAACATCCGGCTGGCGACCACCAAAGACCGGATGGATGAGTATAATTATTACGCCGGCGTTGCGCGCACCATTGGCGTCGATGTCAATTTCCTGAGTCCCGACGACGTCAAAGATATTTGGCCGCTTGCCGACATGGACGGCGTTATCGGCGCTATCCAGCATCCCGATGACGGTTATATCCAGCCAGCCGATCTCACGCAGGCGTTGGCCAAGGGCGCGCGGCAGCGCGGCGCGACCATCTATCGCAACACAACCGTCACCGCGATCACGCAGCAGCCCAATGGCGAATGGCTTATTTCAACGGATCAGGGCGACATCACGTGCGAGCATGTCGTTTCCTGCTCCGGCAATTTCGCGCGTCAGACAGGCGCAATGGTGGGCCTCGATATCCCCGTGATCCCTGTCGAGCATCAGTATATCGTGACTGAGCAGCATCCGGACATCATGGCGCGCAAAAAAGCTGGTTTGCCCGAAATGGGCGTCCTGCGCGAATCCGACGCAAGCTATTATATGCGTGAGGAAGCGGGCGGTCTGTTGTTGGGGCCGTATGAATTGGGTGCCCCTGCCTGCTATGTTGATGGCCCTTCTGCAACCAGCGAATATGAACTGTTCCCTGACGCGCTTGAACGGCTTGAGCCCTATATCCTTGCCGCAATGAAGCGCGTGCCAGCCTTTGGCGAGGTTGGCATCAAGCGCGTGTATAATGGCGCAATCGCTTATACGCCCGACGGGTCGCCTATTGTCGGACCTGCATGGGGCCTGAAAAACTTCTGGCTCAACGAAGGCCACAGTTTCGGCGTTACCGCCGCAGGTGGCGCAGGTTGGCAATTGGCACATTGGATTGTCGATGATGAGCCGACGATCGATATGATGGGCGTCGATCCCCGTCGCTTTGGCGATTATGCCGGTCGCGGTTTCTTGATTGAGAAGAACGAAGAGGCCTATGCTAAGGTTTTCACCGTGCATTATCCCGATGAGGAGCGTGAAGCGGGACGCGCATTGCGCCGCACCCCTTGCTATGATCGGATGAAGGCGCTTGGCGCGGTGTTTGGCAGTGTGTTCGGTTGGGAACGCCCCAATTGGTTTGCGCCCGAGGGCTATGCCCTGAGTGAAGCCGATCTCGACAAGCCTGACGTGCTTTTGAACGACAATCATCCCGTCGTTGCCGATCAACCCATTCGCGAAAAATGGTCTTTCCGTCGTTCCAACTATTTCGAACATGTCGGCAATGAGTGTCGCCATGTGCACGAAAAAGTCGGCATTCAGGATATGAGCGCATTCGCCAAATGCGAAATATCAGGCCCGGGTGCGGAAGCCTGGCTCGACCAGTTGCTTACAAATGCGGTGCCGAAAAAGGTCGGGCGCGTAACCCTGTCCTATCTGCTTACCCACAAGGGCGGCGTGCGTAGCGAGTTCACCGTCTATAAAGTCGCGCCGCAGCGTTATTATCTTGTCTCGGCTGGCGCCTATGAGCGGCATGACCATGATTATTTGAAAAAGGCCCTGCCGCGCGATGGTTCAGTCAACTTTGAACGGCTGACCACGGCTATGGGCGTGCTTGTCCTCGCGGGCCCGCGTACGCGCGATGTGTTAGCGAAGCTTACCGATGCCGACCTATCCAATGATGCCTTCCCATGGTTGACCGGCAAGAAAATAAGCATTGGTCTGGCACAGGTCGACGCCCTGCGGGTCAATTTCATCGGTGAACTTGGTTGGGAAATCCACCATCCGATCGAAATGCAGAATTATATTTTTGACCGTTTGATGGAGGCCGGCGCCGAGTTTGAGATTAAGCCGTTCGGTATCCGCGCGATGACGTCGATGGCGCTCGAAAAAAGCTACAAGCTTATCCCACGCGAATTGTCGGTTGAATATTCCGCCTTTGAAAGCGGATTGGACCGCTTTGTCAGCCTCAAAAAACCAACCTTTCATGGCCGCGAGGCTCTGCTTGCATGGCAGGAACGGGGCGGTGCCAATACGCTTGTGACGATGGAAGTGCATAATGTAACCGATGCCGATGCACGCGGGTCGGAGCCGATTTATCATGGCGATGATATCGTCGGCCGCGTGACCTCGGGCGGTTATGGTTGGCGCGTGGGCAAGTCGCTTGCGCTCGCGATGGTCCGGCCTGATTTGGCGCAGATAGGCGCAGAGTTTGAAATCGCGATCTTGGGCGTTCGCCACAAGGCGACGATCATTGCGGACTCACCTTTCGACCCTGACAATAATGCATTGAAGAGCTAAGCCCATGTCTCGTTTCGCCCCCATCGCTGATTTGCTTGCGCAGGATCGCAAGGGCCACACCCTGCCGCGCGAATTATATGTCGGCGAAGACGCTTTCGAATTTGATACGCAAGTCATGCTGAAATCGGTTTGGCTTTACGCCTGTACCGCGGCGCATGTGAAAAATCCGGGTGATTTTTTCGTGTTCGAACTGGCGCAGAATTCCATCGTCATCGTGCGTGGCCGAGACATGCAAGTGCGCGCATTCTGGAACAGCTGCCGGCACCGCGGGGCCAAAATCTGCCTGGAACAGCGCGGACGGGCGCCGCGTTTAATGTGCCCTTATCATCAATGGACCTATGGTCTTGATGGCCAGCTACTTGCCGCGCGCAGCATGGCGGAGGATTTTGACAAAGCAGATCACGGCCTTTCGCCAGTGGCTCTGGAAAATGTCGGTGGCCTGA
>JBILBJ010000130.1:0-5448 GCA_044353705.1 Sphingorhabdus sp.
CGCATCCACACACGCTATGACCGATGCCCCCATAGCTTCATGGCAGCCATCACCATCGCCGCAATATGCGCATTCTGGATCAGTTAATGAATCCTGAGCCTAGGTGGTTTACCCAATGTCGCGATGATTGAACCCTTGGATTATCCCAACTTCGCCCGCCTGCTGTCGATATCGCACATCATGTTAACCGATAGCGGTGGCGTTCAGGAAGAAGCGCCCGCCCTTGGAAAGCCGGTGTTGGTGATGCGCGATACGACCGAGCGCCCCGAAGGCGTCACAGCGGGCACGGCGAAGCTGATTGGCACCGATAAAGATCGCATCATTTCGGAAATTTGCACGCTGTTGGACGATGATGCCGCTTATGCAGGGATGGCCCGCGCGCACAATCCATTTGGGGATGGTCACGCAAGCCAGCGCATAGCGGAGATCATCCATAATGCGCGTCGACAAGAAACCTGACATATGCGCGGTCGGCTGAACATGCCGACGCAAGACTTGTTCCTGTCATGATAAAGTCATAAGGCGCAGGCAATCGGCCTTCGCCTCCAAAAGGGAATCGTAATGAAAATCGCAATGATCGGTTCGGGCTATGTTGGCCTTGTATCTGGCGCATGTTTTGCAGATTTCGGGCATGAAGTTGTCTGTGTCGACAAGGATGAGGGCAAGATATCGCGCCTGAACGCCAATATCATGCCGATTTACGAACCCGGACTTGATGCTTTGGTAAAAACCAACGTCGATGCCGGCCGTTTGAGCTTTTCAACCGATGTCATGCAATCGGTCAAAGGTTGCGGTGCAATCTTCATCGCCGTGGGCACACCGTCACGCCGCGGCGATGGCCATGCGGACCTGAGCTATGTCTATGCCGCAGCCGAAGAATTGGCGTGCGCAATTGATCCCGGCACGGTTGTTGTGACCAAGTCCACTGTTCCAGTGGGTACAGGTGACGAGGTTGAGCGCATCATTCGGCAAACCAGCCCCGATCTTGAATTTGCCGTTGTTTCCAACCCGGAATTCCTGCGCGAAGGCGCGGCCATTGGTGACTTCAAACGCCCCGACCGCATTGTCGTGGGCAGCGATGTCGAATGGGCCCGCGATGTCATGCGCGCGATTTATCGTCCGTTGTTCCTGAATGAATCGCCGTTGCTGTTCACCAGCCGCCGATCGTCAGAGCTGATCAAATATGCCGCAAACGCGTTTCTTGCGACCAAGATCACCTTCATCAACGAAATGGCTGATCTGTGCGAAAAACTGGGTGCCAATGTGCAAGACGTATCGCGTGGTATTGGTTTGGATAACCGCATTGGGCCAAAGTTCCTGCATGCAGGGCCGGGCTATGGCGGCAGCTGCTTTCCAAAAGACACGCTGGCCTTGCTCAAGACAGCGCAGGACAATGAAACACCCGTTCGCGTTGTGGAAGCCGTCGTTCAGGCCAATGACCTTCGAAAGCGTGCGATGGGCCGCAAGATCATCAATGCCTTGGGCGGTGATGTGCGCGGCATGAAGGTTGGCTTGCTTGGCCTGACGTTCAAACCCAACACCGACGATATGCGCGATGCCCCGTCGATCGCGATTGTCCAGACATTGCTGGATGCCGGCGCCATCGTGCACGCCCATGATCCCGAAGGCATGGAGGAAGCCGCCAAGATCTTGCCCGACGTGGTAATGACCGACAGCGCGTACAGCGCAGCGCAAGATGCGCATGCCGTTGCCTTGGTGACCGAGTGGGACGCCTATCGTGCGTTGGACCTCAAGAAACTGCATGGCGCGATGGCAGGCGACGTTCTGGTCGACCTGCGCAACATTTACCGCCCGGAAGAAGCGCAGGCCGCAGGGTTCAATTATGTCAGCGTTGGCCGCTAAGCCAACCGACTTAATTTACCTGCCGGTCATATCCCGCCCAATAAGGTGCACGTAAATCCTTGCGCAAAATCTTGCCCGATGCGTTGCGTGGCAGGGCTTCGATGACATCCACCGAGCGCGGAACCTTGAACCCAGCAATACGTTCGCGGGCCCACGCGATCACGCTTTCAACATCAACCTGCGCGCCGGGTTTGGGCACACAGACGGCCTTCACCGCCTCACCCCATTTCGCGTCGGGCACGCCGATGACGGCGACTTCAAGCACATCGGGGTGGCCGTAGATCGCGCTCTCAACCTCAGCGGGGTAAACATTTTCGCCGCCGGTGATGATCATGTCTTTGACGCGGTCGTGAATGTATAAATAGCCGTCTTCATCCAAATATCCGGCATCGCCCGTTTTGATCCAGCCGCCGTCGGCAACGGTGCCTTTGGTTGCGTCGGGCAAATTCCAATAGCCGATCATATTGTTCGAAGACCGCGTCCACACTTCACCGACCTCGCCCACCGGCATGTCATTGCCAGCGCCATCGACAATGCGCAGATCAACGCCGGGCAAAGGTTTTCCGGCCGACCGCATTCGTTTATTGCCATTGGGGTCATGATCTTCGGGCGGCAGCATGCAGATTGTGCCGGTCGTTTCGGTCATGCCATATACTTGAATGAACTGCGCGTTGAACACATCCATAGATTGTCGCAGCAGCTCGAGCGGAATCGGTGCCGCGCCGTACAGAATATATTTCAGGTGGCTGTAATCCACCGAACGGCAGCGCGGATGATTGACCATCATTTGCAAGGCGGCAGGCACAATGAACAGCCGCGTCGCGCCGCCTTTTTCGATCGCGTCAAAAACCGCATCAGGCGAAAATTCAGCCAGAACCAACCCCGGTAAGCCCGACGCCATTGCCATGATGCCAAGCCCCGTCCCGCCAATATGTGCGCACGGCATTGCGATAAGGACGACTTCATCATCATCCCATTTGGTATAGGCATGGTCGGAATCGGCAGAATGCTTACGCAGGGCGAACAAATTGCGGTTCGACAGCACGGCGCCCTTCGGGTTCCCCGTGGTGCCTGATGTGTAAAGCTGCAGCGCAGCATCATCGGGGCCAGCCGGTTCAAACGCAGCGCGCGGTGTCGCATCAATCATCCGCCGCGCGTCATCCTCAGCAATGACACGCTCAACACCCGGAATGTCCTCGGCAAGTGCCTGAACGCCCGCGACAAACCCTTGGCCTGCGAACAAAATGCGCGCGCCGGTGTCTTTCGCAATATATGCCCATTCGGCAGGGGCAAGACGCCAGCCAATCGGCACCATGACGATGCCAACGCGTGCCGCTCCGTAAAACAGCGAAAAATACAGGTCGCTGTTTTTGCCAATCCACGCAATGCGGTCACCTTTTTTAAGGCCCATAGCCATCAGCATCGACGCAATTTTCGCAGTGTGTTCTTCCAGCCCGCCATATGTAAAAGCGTGGTCATCTTGCGATAAAGCGGGCCAATCGGGACGGTCCTTTGCCCAAAGGGTCAGAAACCCGTCAAAGGTCAATACATCGAAATCGGCCACCGCCATGTCATCTCTCCCAAGATCGGGCCGCGTTTGGCAGAGGCCCTGATGCTTTTTGTCGAGAGATTATAGCCACATGTCAACAAACGGATTACGTCTCGGCCACTCCCTTAGAATACGAGGATTCTCTCATGCCGAAAATGTTTCAACTGACTGCGGTTCTCTTGTTGGCTGGGGTCAGCTTGCCTGTTGCCGCGCAGAATGAATCGAAGCGTGAAATCGTCGTAACGGCGCGTTCATTGAAGGATACAGAGGCGGATTTAAAAGCCTGTCTTGCGCGTAAATGCCCACCCGATCAGGATATCAAAGCGACGCTGGCGCATGCGGAAAACCAATTTGTCGAAGGCGATTATCGCGATGCGCGCGCGACTTTGGCAAATGCGCTTGGCCGCAATCGCAAACATAAAGAGCAGTTCCCGATCGAAATTTCCGATTTGCTGCGCGCAAATGGCAATGTGGCAGCGCATTTGGGCGAATCCGATATTTATCGGCTGTCCGTGCTCGATATGCGCGACACGCTGAAAGGCGCGCTTAAGCCGAACGACTTTCGTGTATTCAGCGCGGAAATTGAAGTCGCGGACTCGCGCTTGAAGCTTGGCTATCTGGAAGAAGCGAGCGACAAATATTTGGAAATCGAACGGCGCACTCTGGCCGCTGGCCTTCCCCAGGTTGCGGCGATTGCCCGTGTACGCGACCTGTCTTTGCGGGTGCAGCGCGCGGAAACCGAGAAAACGGCATTTCGCCGCAAAGACGCCACCGAAGCGATTGACCTATTCTTGAAAGAGCCAACCGGCGGGGCAGAGGAATTCAAGATTGTGGCAGAAGTGCTGAAATCGCGCATGGACCGCAACGGTGGCAATAACGAAACCACCGACAAGCTGATTGCCCGCTATGCCGCGATGGGTGGTACAGAACGTCCTGTTCTGTTGCATTCCAAGCCGATTGAAATGAACGAGGCACAGGCCGCCCGCGCGATGGCCGGTGGCAGCGACCTCAACCGCATCGACACCCAAGTCGTTGAAAAACGCTGGGTCGATATTGGTTTCTGGATTGGCGCCGACGGCAAGGTGGATGAGCCCGAAATCTTGCGCAGCGAAGGTGGCACCGATTGGACCGACGTTGTTCTGAAGGCGATTAAAACCCGCATTTATGCGCCGTTAAAGGCGGAAAGCGATGGTGCCACACCCGGAATTTACGCCATCGAGCGTTATTCGCTGACCGCGCAATATGAAAATGACGTGACTGGAACGCGTATCCGTCAACGTTCGCCCATCGCCAAAATTGAGCGGACCAATTTGACTGGCTAGGGTCAGGACCTAGGCACGGAAGACCAGCAGCAGATTGTTTGCGGGCATTTCCACAATCTGGTCGAGGCGCAAGCCATTCTCGCTCGCGGTTTGGTTGATATCCTCCACGGAGCGCAGACCCCATTCGGGGTTTTGTTGGCGCAATGACGCATCAAATGCAGCATTGCTCTCCGCAAGGGCGACACCGCGCTGCCGGAATGGCCCATAGATAAACAGCGGATCGGACGGGCCGAGCGTTCGGGCCGCATTGCGCAGCAAACCGACCGTGGCTGCCCATGGGCTGATATGCACCATGTTGATGCACAGCACCGCATTAGCCGCAGTAATGGGCCAATCGGACGCGGCATCCAGCAACATCGCCGGTAAGACATTCGCCGCATTCTCATCCGCACGCCACGCGTCAATCGACGCCACAGCGATGGGATCGGGGTCGGTCGGTTGCCATGTCAACGCGGGGAACAGCTTGGCAAAATGAACCACATGTTCGCCCGTTCCGCTCGCGATTTCGAGCACGAGTCCGCGGTCGGGCAGCAATTTTGCAAGCGCTTGCGCAATCACATCGCGATTACGCACCGTCGCTGGCGCGTGCCGCTTTACCTCGGGGCCGCGTTCAAACACAAAGGGCTGGGGCGTGGTCATTCCGCCGCAACTGCCTGTTCGGGTTCACGCCATACGAGCACGGGCTTACGCGCAGCCTGTGTCTCATCCAAGCGA
>JBILBJ010000131.1:0-5439 GCA_044353705.1 Sphingorhabdus sp.
GCAATAACGGCACTTCAAAAGCATGGCGCAATTAAGGGTGGCTGGCTGGCCATCAAACGGCTATTGCGCTGCCAACCTTGGGGTGGGCATGGATATGATCCAGTGCCATGACGCCCAATTGATTGATTAACGGGGATTTACACGTGGACGATAAACGCAACCTGATTTTTGCAGTCTTGCTGACAGGCCTTATCCTGTTCGGATGGCCTTATGTCGCCAGCTATTTCTTTCCAACCCCCGCGCCTGTGACCAGCAGCGCCACGACCGCAGCCAGCCCAGCTGGCGCAGCGACGTCGGACGTGCCAGTCACGGCGGCCCCTGCACAAACACAGGCCATTCCGCTGAGCAGCGCGCTTCAGTCAACAGGCCGAATCTTGGTGGAAACGCCAAAGTTGAAGGGCTCGATCAATCTTGAAGGCGCAAAAATTGACGACCTTTTGTTGCTGACCCACCGCACCGCACTCGCCAAGGATTCGCCGCCAGTGCGCCTGTTCGCGCCATCGGGCACAAAAGATGCCTATTTTGCGCGCTTTGGTTGGGCTGGTACCGGCGTAACGGTTCCTGACGATAAAACCGTCTGGACGCCAAGCGGCAATAAGTTGACGCCAACCACGCCGGTCACATTAAGCTGGACCAACAGCCTTAATCAGAAGTTTGATATCGCGCTGTCGATTGACGAAAACTACATGATTACCGCGAAGCAGACATTCACCAATGGCGGCAGTACCCCAGTTGAGATCGCGAATTTTGCGTTGCTCAGCCGCACTGGCAAGCCAGCCGACGCGACTTCTGGCGGATCCATATTCACGCATATCCACATTGGTCCAATGGGCGTTTTTGACGAAAAGCCCAATTATGATTGGGGCTATGTCGACGTCGAGGAAAACAAAGGCGAGGCATCATTCACCAGCACGGGTGGATGGCTTGGCTTCACCGATAAATATTGGCTCGGCGCGCTCATTCCTGATCAGAAGACGCCCGTATCGGCCAAGTTCCGTGCCAGCGGCGATGTTTATCAGGCGCAAGTCATTCCAACACGCTATACCAGCGTCGCGCCCGGTGCGGTGCTTAACAGCGGCTCGCGTCTGTTTGCCGGTGCCAAAGAGATGGCCGTTCTGGACGCCTATTCCAAGAATCTTGGCATTCCATATCTCGACTACGCCATTGATTGGGGCTGGTTCTGGTTTATCGCCATTCCATTCTTCTGGATCCTGCATTGGCTGTTCGGCCTTTTCGGAAACTTTGGTGTGGCCATTATTGGCCTGACGATCATCGTACGCGGGTTCATGTACCCCGTGGCGCAGAAGCAATTTGCGTCCATGGCGCAGATGCGTGCTGTTCAGCCTAAGCTAAAGGCGCTGCAAGAACGTTGGAAGGATGACAAGCCACGGCTGCAGCAGGAAATGATGAAGCTGTACAAGGATGAAAAGGTAAATCCGCTCGCGGGCTGCCTGCCCATCTTGCTGCAGATTCCTATCTTCTTCGCGCTGTACAAGATTCTGCTGCTGTCGATTGAAATGCGTCACCAGCCGTTCGTGCTGTGGCTGAAGGATTTGTCGGCACCGGATCCGTTGACACCGATCAACCTGTTTGGACTGCTGCCCTTTGACCCGCCATCGTTCATTGCCATTGGCGTTCTGCCGATATTGCTGGGCGTGACAATGTGGCTGATGCAGCGCCTGAACCCGCAACCGATGGATGACGTGCAAAAGCAGGTATTCGCGGTCATGCCATGGTTCCTGATGTTCATCATGGCGCCATTTGCCGCCGGACTTCAGCTCTATTGGGTCATGTCGAACATCGTTTCGATCGCGCAACAAAGCTGGCTCTATTCACGCCACCCGGTTTTGCGTGAGCAGATGGCGCGTGATGCGCAAGAAAAAGCGGCAGCGAAAGCCAAGGCGGGGTCGTGAGCGCGGATGTTATTGCGGGAATAGCCGAGCCGAACCGGATATTCTCCGGTCCGGTTACGTTCCTGAAATCAGCGCCCAAGCTCGAATTTCTGCCGGACCCAACCGTCCCTGAAATCGCCTTTGCCGGTCGATCGAACGTCGGCAAGTCCAGCCTGATTAACGCGCTGGTGAACCGCAACAACCTTGCGCGCGCGTCCAACACACCGGGCCGTACGCAAGAGCTGAACTTTTTCGATGTGGGTGAACCGGCGTTGTTTCGCATCGTCGACATGCCGGGCTATGGCTATGCCAAAGCCCCCATCAAGACGGTGCAGCAATGGCGTTACCTAATCAACGACTATCTGCGTGGCCGCGCGGTGTTAAAGCGCGTGTTTGTGCTGATCGACAGCCGCCATGGTATCAAAGAAGTCGATCATGAAATCATGAAAATGCTCGATGCGGCTGCCATCAGCTACCGGATTGTGCTGACCAAGACCGACAAGATCAAAGCGTCCGAACGCGAGGCGGTTGAGGCTGACACCATGGCAAAACTACGAAAGCATGTTGCTGCCTATCCGGAACTTTCGGTGACATCTGCGGAAAAGCGCGGCGGTATTGACGAATTGCGCGCGGCTGTGTTGGAAGCCGTCGCTTCTTAGGGTCAGGGCCTATGAAACTGATTATCGGAAACAAAGCCTATTCAAGCTGGTCGCTGCGCGGCTGGCTTGCGGCCAAGCAATCTGGCCTGCATTTTGACGAGATCATTGTTCCGCTGTTTGCCGATGGCTGGGAAGAGCGCAAACGTGAGGACGACCTTGCGCCATCATCTGGCAAGGTGCCGACCTTGTGGGATGGAGAGGCAGTGGTCTGGGACAGCCTGGCGATCATCGATTATCTCGCAGACAAGGTGGGGCGGGATCGCTTTTGGCCCAAAGACGACGTCGCGCGCGGCATGGCGCGTTCCATGGCGGCGGAAATGCATGCGGGCTATACCGCCCTGCGCCGCGAATTCCCGATGAATACGCGCAAGACCTTTCACGACGTGACGATATCTGAAGAGACCCGGAAAGACGCGTTGCGCATCTTGCAAATATGGGCCGAAGCCCGCTCGCGCTTTGGCAAAGACGGGCCATATCTGTTTGGTACATTCAGTGCGGCGGACATCATGTTCGCACCGGTGGTGACGCGTTTTGTGACCTATGGCTTCACCCTGCCCGGCTTTGCCGAAAGCTATGCGGAAACGATTATGGCGCATCCGTGGATGGAAGAATGGTACGCTGCGGCGGCCGAGGAACCATGGACGATCCAGCGGATTGAGGACGCAGTTACGTAACGCAAACCGCTTTTCGTTTGAAGCAACACGCGTTCGTCATCCTGAACTTGTTTCAGGATAACAAGCCACGTCGCACGTTATCCTGAAACAAGTTCAGGATGACGACAGTTCATTCGTCATGCAGCACGTCCTAAAACGCGCGCCTAGCCGCATTGTGCGCGGTGCAGCAGCTTCTGGTCGGCCAGCACGAGCGCCATCATGGCCTCAACTACTGGCGTGCCGCGTATGCCCACACAGGGGTCGTGACGGCCCTTTGTGATGATGTCGGTCGCATTGCCGTCGCGGGTGACTGTTTCCACGGGCGTGAGGATTGAGGAGGTCGGCTTGAACGCGACCCGCACCAGCACCGGCTGCCCTGTGGAGATACCGCCCGCAATTCCGCCCGCGTTATTCGCGAGGAATTCAGGATGGTTCGATCCTTCCGATGAAGGCCGCATCCGGTCGGCATTTTCTTCGCCACGCAAACGCGCGGCACCAAAGCCTGCGCCAATTTCGACGCCTTTAACCGCGTTGATGCTCATCATCGCCGACGCAAGTTCGCTGTCGAGTTTCGCATATAATGGTGCGCCCCAACCGGGTGGTACGCCCGTGGCGACGCATTCAATGACGGCGCCAAGCGATGATCCAGCCTTGCGCGCCTCATCCACCAGTTTCTCCCACCGACCGGCAGCGGCTTCGTCGGGGCAGAAAAAGGGGTTTTTGTCGATCTGTGCGGCTTCAAAATTATTGCGGTCGATGGCGTCGCCGCCGATCTCCGCGACATAAGCCATGATTTCGACATCAGGCATGACCGACCTTGCCACCGCACCGGCGGCGACACGTGCAGCGGTTTCACGCGCACTTGAACGTCCGCCACCGCGATAATCGCGAAAGCCATATTTTGCGTCATAGCTGTAATCGGCATGACCGGGGCGATAGGCCTTGGCGACGTCAGAATAATCTTTTGACCGCTGGTCAACATTTTCGATCATCAGCGAAATGGGTGTCCCAGTTGTCCGCCCTTCAAAAACACCCGACAATATCCGCACGGCATCCGGCTCCTGCCGCTGCGTTGTGAAGCGCGATGTCCCGGGACGGCGCTTGTCCAAAAATGGCTGAATGTCCGCTTCGGACAAGGCAAGGCCGGGAGGGCAACCATCAACCACGGCGCCAAGCGCTGGACCGTGGGACTCTCCCCAAGTCGTGAAGCGAAAAACGCGGCCGAAAGTATTAAAGCTCATCTGCTGATTCCGACTTCTTCATATGGACCGCGCGATAGTGCACCAGATCGTTGCCATGCCCCGCAATCATTTTGTGGTGTCGATATCAGGAGCATCCTCCTGCTTCATGCCGACGGTGTGGTAACCCGCATCGACATGGTGGATTTCGCCGGTAACGCCTGCGCCCAGATCGGACAGGAAATATAATGACGACGCACCAACGTCATCAATGGTCACGTTGCGGCGCAGCGGCGTGTTCAGTTCATTCCATTTCAGGATATAACGAAAATCACCAATGCCCGACGCCGCGAGCGTCTTGATCGGTCCAGCCGATATCGCGTTCACGCGAATGCCTTGTGGCCCGACATCATTGGCCAGATATTTGACCGACGTTTCCAGTGCCGCCTTGGCCACGCCCATGACGTTGTAATGCGGCATGACCTTTTCTGCGCCATAGTAACTGAGCGTCAGCATCGATCCGCCACCTTCACCGGTTTCGGGATCCAGCGGCTTCATCATGGCCGCAGCGCGCTTGGCGACGGCGGTGAAGCTGTAGACGCTGATGTTCATCGTCATCAGGAAGTCGTCCAGGCCTACGTCGAAATATTTGCCGCGCAGTGCTTCCTTGTTGGTGAAGCCGATGGCGTGGACCACAAAATCAATATTGGGCCATTTGGCCGCCAGCGTGTCAAAGGCGCGGTCGAGATTGTCCATATCGGCAACGTCGCAATCGATGAGCAAGTCACAACCCAGTTGTTCCGCCAATGGCCGAACGCGCTTTTCCATGACTTCGCCCTGATAGCTGAACGCCAATTCCGCGCCTTCGGCATGCAAACGCTTCGCAATGCCCCACGCCAGAGACTTGTCATTGGCGAGCCCCATAATCAGCCCGCGCTTGCCAGCCATCAATCCTGTCATAAAATCCTCATTCGTCAGGTGAATTTTGTTGCCGATGCTTTAGTCCATTTTCATGGGCGTTGGCCAGTGCCGCGTTTAATTGCGCTCCGGTCACCAA
>JBILBJ010000132.1:0-5401 GCA_044353705.1 Sphingorhabdus sp.
ACGCTGGGCTATGTGCTTTCGGGACGCCCCGGTTATGAGGTGACGGAGGGTTCGGTGACCTTCAACGGGCAGGATTTGCTCGCCCTCGAACCACATGAGCGCGCCGCCGCCGGTCTGTTCTTGGGCTTTCAATATCCGGTCGAGATCCCCGGCGTATCGAACGTCCAGTTCCTGCGCGAGGCGCTCAATGCGCAGCGCACATATCGCGGTGAGGCTCCGCTGACCGGTGGTGAATTCCTGAAGGTCGCACGCGAACAGGCAGGCGCGCTTGGCATGGATATGGACATGCTCAAGCGTCCGGTGAATGTCGGCTTTTCCGGCGGCGAGAAGAAGCGCAACGAGATGGTGCAGATGGGCATCATCGACCCTGCGCTCGCGATCCTCGACGAAACCGACAGCGGCCTCGACATCGACGCGCTGCGCACAGTGGGTGATGGTATCAACCGCATCATGCGCAAGCCGGACAAGGCTGTGCTGCTGATCACCCATTATCAGCGGCTGCTCGATTATGTGAAACCCGACTTTGTGCATGTCCTCGCCGACGGCCGCATCACGCGGACCGGTGGTGCAGAGCTCGCGCTTGAGCTGGAGCGTGACGGGTATAAGGAATTGGCGGCTTGAGCATGTCCGCGCCCACCCGTCACAATGAAGCATGGCGCTACAGCGACATTGCCGCCGTCGAAGCGGCTTGGCCATTGCCTGCGCCCGAAAGCATCATCGTACCTGCGGGCGGCACATTTGCGCGGACCATCATGCAGGACGGCGGAACGATCCATCAACTGGACATCGCGATTGGCAAAGGCGCCACCGCCGCTATCCATGTGCTGAATATCGGCGGTGAATATGGGCGGGTAGAACTTAACGTCACACTGCATGAAAAAGCTGATTTCAAACTTGGCGCGGTGCAAATTGGCGGTGGTACGCAAACGCTTGAGGTCATAACCACTGTCACCCATGCCGAACCGGGCGCAACGTCATCGCAGATCGTCCGCTCCGTCTTGGCGGGTACGGCGACCGGCACCTATCTCGGCAAAGTGGCCGTGGCACGCGATGCCCAGCAAACCGACAGCGTACAGTCCGTCAAAGCGATGCTGCTGGACCGCAGCGCGACGGCCAACGCTAAGCCCGAACTCGAAATTTACGCCGACGACGTCAAATGCGCCCATGGCTGCGCGATTGGCGAGTTGGACGCCATGGGCCTTTTCTATCTGCAAGCGCGCGGCATTACCCCTGCCGAGGCAAAGAAGCTGATGTTGCAGGCCTTTGTCGCAGGCGTGTTTGAAGGCGCGGCTGATGAAGAGGCGCTGACCGAAGCGGCGTTGGCCAAATTGGGGGATTTGGTGTGACCACCACCGCCCTTCGCGACCAATTCCCCGGCCTTGCGAACAACTGGCATTATCTCGACACCGCCGCGACGGCGCAAAAACCGCAGGTCGTGCTCGACGCGATGATGCGTGCCGGTGGCACCGATTATGCCACCGTCCACCGCGGCGTCTATGCACGCTCGGCCAATATGACTGTCGCGTTTGAGGCAGCGCGCGAGCGCGTGACCCGGTTCATCGGCGCAGCATCGCCGAACGAAGTCGTGTTCGTGCGCGGCGCGACCGAGGGCATCAATTTGGTCGCGCAAAGCTGGGGCCCCGCCAATCTCAACGCTGGCGACCGCATCATGCTCAGCCAGTTAGAGCATCACAGCAATATCGTGCCGTGGCAGATGCTGGCGGAGAAGGTCGGCGCGCATATCGACGTCTGCCCGCTGACCGACGACGGCCTGATTGACCTCGACTGGTTGGAAGCGAACCTTACTGCACAGCATAAGCTCGTCGCGCTCGCGCATGTGTCCAATGTGCTTGGATCGGTCCTTGGCGTAAAGCGTGCGGCCAAGGCTGCACATGCCGTTGGTGCCAAGCTCATGCTCGATGGCTGTCAGGCCGCACCGCGTATGCGGCTGAACATGGCCGAACTGGGCTGCGACTTTTACGTCATGTCCGGCCACAAATTATGTGGCCCAACCGGCGTTGGCGTGTTGTGGGCAAAGGCGGAAACGCTGGATTCTATGCCGCCATGGCAAGGCGGCGGCGCGATGATTGATCATGTGACCTTTGAAAAGACGACCTACGCCCCGGCACCATCGCGGTTTGAGGCAGGCACGCCAATGATTATCGAGGTAATCGGCCTGCACGCCGCGATCGACTTTATCGACAGCGTTGGTCCCGAGGCGATATTTGCGCATGAAAGCGCGCTCGCCGCGCAAACGCGCGATGCTTTGCGCGGTATCAATTCGGTCACCTTATACGGTCCGGAAAAGTCCGCTGGCATCGTGTCCTTCAGCATGGAGGGCATCCATCCGCACGATATCGGCACGATATTGGACGAAGAAAATGTTGCCATTCGTGCCGGCCATCACTGCGCACAACCGTTGATGGACCATCTGGGCATCCCTGCGACCGCGCGGGCGAGCTTTGGTATTTATAATGACGAAAATGATGTCGCAGCGCTGGTGCGCGGGCTGGAACGGGTGAAAAGGATTTTTGGATGAACGAGAACATCCGGATAGAAGAAGTTGATAGCGTCGAAAAGCCGCCCCGTGAGCGCGTGGAAAACGCCGTCGAAACGCCTGGCGAAACATTGGCCCGCAAGAAGGATTATCTGGAGGGGTTTCTCGCGCAGAAACCTGCTGCGCCATCACCGGGCGAACCCGACGGCGATTTATACGAAGCGGTCATTGCCGCGCTTAAGGAAATTTACGACCCGGAAATTCCGGTGAACATTTACGACCTTGGTCTGATTTACAATGTTGAGATCAATGACGGCCATGCGCTCGTGTCGATGACACTAACGACCCCGCATTGCCCGGTGGCGGAATCCATGCCGGGTGAAGTTGAACTGCGCGTTGGCGCGGTACCGGGCATTGGTGATGCTGAAGTAAATTTGGTCTGGGAACCGGCATGGTCGCCAGCCAATATGACCGATGAAGCCCGTCTGGAGCTTGGAATGTTATGACCGATGTAAAGACCCGCGTTCGCCCCGCTGCAGTCATCCTGACGCCCGCGTCGGAAGCGCGGATTGCCGAGCTTATGTCCAAGGCACCCGAAGGCGCGATTGGCGTCAAGCTGTCCACGCCGCGTCGGGGCTGTTCGGGCCTCGCATATTCGGTCGACTATGTGTCCGAGGCCATCGCTTTCGATGAAAAAATCGAAACGCCCGGCGGCGTGCTCTATATCGATGGCGGCTCGGTGCTCTATCTCGTCGGCTCCATCATGGATTGGGTCGAAGATGAATTCGCCGCTGGCTTTGTCTTCAATAATCCCAACGCCACCGGCAGTTGTGGCTGCGGCGAGAGTTTTACGGTTTAAAAACCGAACTTGAGCCGGAACGCCACGCCGATGTCATCCGGCGCACTTTCAAAATGCCCCGGCTCCTGTCGCCAGAACAGGTTTGACGAGACATAGCCGCCGCTCATTGGTAATATCCAAGCAATCTCGCTCGCGATTTCGCGGCCTTGCGGCGCAAGGCTGAAGTGCCTGATGCCGAATGTCGGCGTAAGCGTGGCGTAATCATAGGCAATGGGCACATTCAGCGTGAGACCGCCGCTGGTGACACGCAGCGGTTGGGCAAACCGAAACGCCAGCCGGTCGCCATAGGCAAATGCGTTGGCCCGTGTGACGTCAAAGGAGAATGCGTTGCTCTTCAGCAGGCTCTGTCCCGTTAGTGTCGACCCCGCATTGGCATAGGTCCACCCTTGCCGCCAACTGGTGCCGATCGACCAATCCTGTCCCAAGGCCGCTTCCATATTGCCGTCGACGAACAGGCTGCGCGCACCGCTGCGACCGATGAAGTTGGCAAAGCGGGCACCGAGGATCGTTTCATTCTCCCGCATCCAATTGGCACCAAGGGCCAGTCTGGCCGGCCCGATCTTGCGATCCAGCGAGATCCCTAATGTTGCATAAGGATATTGGCGCGTACCCCAGCGGAGATACTCGTCGCTAGCGCCTTGATAAAGACGGGCGTCGCCATGTTCGACGCTGCCCGTCAGTCCAAAAGCACCCAATTTCTGTCGCAGGGCGAAGGAATTGCCCGGCTGGCGTTCAAACCCGGCCTCCATCCGTGCCTCACCAGCGGTCAAAAAGGCGCTGCTTGCCATGTCTTGCAAGGCCGCAACCTGATGGCCGGCGGTTTGCCGGATGCCCAGACTAAAGCGTGTATCCTTCGTAATTGCTGCGCTGACCCGGCCCGCCAACAACCGCGCCTGTCGCGCTTGCCCGTCCGAAAGCGCGAGCGGCAATATGCTGGCGGTGCCGGCGCCGCTGTCGCTGATCGAAAATGCAATTTGGGTTGTGCCAGCAACCGCGCTGACCGACCGCCCCTGATGAATAAGCGCAGGCGTTAACCGCAACCGGGGTGCAGTGGCATTCAATCCATGCGCAAGGTCGATGTCATATGCACGGCCATAGCTATCCACGATCACCGCATTCACGGGACGATTGGACATAGCAACATCGCCCATCGGGCCACTTGTTGTGCCGCCATCGCCCGAAAGCGGAACAGCTATTGTTGTGCCCGCCAATGACGTCGTGCCCGCTGGTGCGAAGGCGCGCGCAATATCCAATATGCCGCGGCCATAAATTGCGTCGGTGCCGGGGTCGCCCGCATCACGCGCGGACGTCAGCAGCAGATTGACGATTTGCGAACCCGTCAGGTTCGGGAAAGCCTGCGCAAGCAATGCTGCGGCACCGGCAATCTGCGGCGCGGAAAATGACGTGCCGTTCAAAACGCGGGTGATTGTCTGACCATTTTGGTCGAACCGGTAAATTGCGTCGTCCCGATATTCGCAGCAGATGCCCTGCCCCAGTGCCGACAAAACCGACGCCTGCGAAACGCCTGCTTTATTGCTGAAATTGGAAATCACGCCCTGATCATCGACAGACGCAGCGATGATGACAAGGCCGTTACCATTGGCCAATAATGCCTGGGCAAACGGGCTCGGGTTGTTCGGGTCGAACGCAGGCACTGCATCATTGCCTTCATTACCAGCCGAAGCGACGATGATGATGCCCGCCTGTGTGGCGCGGTTAATCGCCGCACGAAGCGTGGCACTCGCGCCACCTGCACCGCCCAGAGATATGTTTACAACGCGCGCACCATTGTCGATGGCGCGGTCCACGCCTGCTGCAATCGCGGAGTCATAAAATGAGCATTCCGCCGCATCCTCACCGAGCGCGGCTGTGGTGCAGCTTCCGGCTTGGTCTGCCCGCAATGCCAAAATCGTCGCGCTAAAAGCAATGCCATGGACATCGCGGTCATCCTTGGCAGCGGCAAGCACGCGCGTGACTTCCGTCCCATGACCATCATCGTCGCCAAGCGGCCTGCCTGCGCCGGTGACATCGCCCGACTGCGCATG
>JBILBJ010000133.1:0-5331 GCA_044353705.1 Sphingorhabdus sp.
CGATTTTAACGCCTATTTTGAAGCATTGGCAAAAGACCGCCGCGATAATCCGCGCAACGATCTGGCAACGATTATCGCCACCGGAACCATCGATGGCATGCCTATCCCCGACTATGAAAGCGCGGGCTATTACACCATCGTTGCGACGGCAGGGCATGATACGACCTCGGCGTCGACGGCTGGCGCGATGTGGGCCTTGGCACAGGACCCGGCGCAGTTTGCGAAAGTGAAGGCAGATCGTTCCTTACTTCCAGGTCTGATTGAAGAAGCAATACGCTGGACCACACCGGTTCAGCACTTCATGCGCACCGTAGGCGCCGACACGGAAGTGGGCGGCGCACCGATGAAAGCGGGCGATTGGTTGATGCTGTGCTATATCTCCGGCAATTATGACGAGTCCGTGTTTCCTGACCCGGAGCGGTTTGATGCGGGGCGCAGTCCCAACCGGCATATTTCCTTTGGATCCGGCGCGCATCAATGTCTGGGCTTGCATCTGGCGCGGCTAGAGATGAAGATATTATTCGAGGAACTGCTTGACCGTTTAGATTCGGTTGAGCTGGCTGGCGAACCCAAACGATCGCAATCGACGTTTGTTGGCGGCCCCAAAACTTTACCGCTGCGATTTGTGGCAGCTTGAGCGAAAGAGGATACTCTAATGACCACGCAATATAAAAATCTGATCAACGGCGAACTGGTTGATAACGGCAAATGGATTGATGTCGTAAACCCCGCGACGGAGCAGGTCATTGGCCAAGTGCCCGATTGCGGTCAGGCAGATCTCGACAAGGCTGTTGCCGCGGCACGCGCCGCGTTCCAGACTTGGAAGAAAACCAGCGTTGAAGAACGCCGCGCTTTGTTTGCCAAAATGGCCGATGTCATCAAAGCGAACAGCGATGAGCTGATGCGCTTGCTTACATCTGAACAGGGCAAGCCGCACATGCAGGCTGGCAGTGAGATTGCAGGCTGCGTTGGCATGACGCGCGCATTGCCGATGTTGAACCTTGAAGAAAAAATCACGGAAGACAGCGACAAGCGCCTTAGCCGCACACGCCGCGTTCCCGTTGGCGTGGTCGGTGGCATCGTGCCGTGGAATTTCCCCGTATTGATGGCGATCCAGAAAATCGTTCCGGCGCTTTTGTCGGGCTGCACCATGGTGCTGAAGCCTTCGCCATTCACGCCGCTGGCGACCTTGCGCCTCGCTGAACTGGTTGCGGGCGTATTTCCACCCGGCGTTTTGAACATCATCACCGGTGGCGACGCGTTGGGCCCATTGCTGACGTCGCATCCGGATATCGACAAGATCACCTTCACGGGTTCGACCGCCACGGGCAAGCGCGTGATGGAATCGGCGTCGAAGGACCTTAAGCGCATCACGCTTGAACTGGGCGGCAATGACGCTGCGATTGTTTTGCCGGATGCCGACGTTGGCAAGGTGGCTGAAAAGCTGTTTTGGGCAAGCTTCTACAATGCAGGCCAAGTCTGCATCGCGGCCAAGCGTATCTACATTCACGAAGATATTTACGACGAATTGTCGAGCGCGATTGCGGCTTATGCCAAAGCGGTCAAGGTTGGCGATGGCGCCGAACAAGGCACGGCCATTGGCCCCATCCAGAACAAGCCGCAGTATAAGCGGGTGCTTGAACTGATTCAGGACGCCAAGGACAAGGGCTATAAGTTCCTCGCCGGCGGCGATCATGATGCATCAATCCCCGGCTATTTCGTGCCCGTAACCGTTCTCGACAACCCACCCGAAGATGCACGGATTGTGGCCGAAGAACAGTTCGGCCCTGTGATGCCATTGATGAAGTTTTCGACCATCAACGAAGTCATCAGCCGCGCCAATGCATCTGATTACGGTCTTGCCGGTTCGATCTGGACCAGCAATCCGGAGGCTGCGGTCGAAGTGGCCGAGCAACTGGAAACCGGGACCGTGTGGATCAACGAATCCATGCATCTTGCCCCCAACGCACCATTTGCTGGACATAAGCAGTCCGGCTTTGGCGCTGAATTGGGCGAAGAAGGTTTGCTCGAGTTCACCTATCCGCAAGTGATCACGATCGCCCGCGAAGCCGCTTAAGGCGTCCTGACGTCGCACGATTGGTGTCACCCTTTTCTCGTCATCCCGAACTTGTTTCGGGATAACAAAAAGGGTGACCCTTTATCCTGAAACAAGTTCAGGGTGACGATTGCTGAAGACACAGCCAATCGCACTTGACTCTCCTCCTTCAAAGTTTAATCGTCCGATTAAATTTGAACAACAGGAGATAGATTATGGCAGACGCTTATATTGTGGATGCAGTCCGTACCGCTGGTGGCCGCCGCGGTGGTAAGCTTGCGGGCGTGCATGCGGTTGATTTGGGTGCTGCCGTGCTCGATTCCATTGCCGACCGTAATGATTTCGATCCTGCCGCAATTGAAGACGTTATCATGGGCTGCGTATCGCAAGGCGGGGAACAAGCCGGCGATGTAGGACGCAATATCGTTCTCGCATCGCGCCTGCCAAATTCCATCCCTTCGGTCAGCATTGACCGCCAGTGCGGATCATCGCAGCAATCGATGATGTTCGCCGCGCAAGGCGTCATGTCGGGCACACAGGACATTGTTTTGGCGGCCGGTATCGAAAGCATGACGCGCGTGCCAATGGGTGCGACGTCGATGCTGTTCAAGAAAGAGGGCATGGGCACCTACAAGAGCCCTCGTCTCGAAGAAGCCTATCCCGGCATCATGTTCAGCCAGTTCATGGGCGCTGAAATGCTCGTCAAGAAACATGGCTTTACCCGCGAAGACCTTGACCAGTTTGCGCTGGAATCGCACCAGAAAGCTATCGCCGCGACGCAAGGCGGCCTCTTTGCCAACGAAATCGTCGGCGTCGAAGTCGATACGCCTGAAGGCAAGATCGTCCACAATAGCGACGAAGGCATCCGCTATGATGCAAGCTTTGAAAGCCTGTCGGGCGTCAAGTTGCTTCAAGAAGGTGGCTCTATCACGGCTGCGAATGCTAGCCAGATTTGTGATGGCGCTTCGGCGGTTCTGATCGTGTCTGAAAAGGCGCTGAAAGAACATGGCCTTACCCCGCGCGCGCGCATCGTCAATTTGACCGTGACCGCTGGCGACCCCGTCATCATGTTGGAAGAGCCTTTGTTCGCAACCGACCGCGCATTCCAGCGTTCGGGCATGAAAATGTCGGACATTGACCTGTATGAAGTGAACGAAGCGTTCGCACCTGTGCCATTGGCATGGCTGAAGCATACCGGCGCTGACCGATCAAAAATCAACGTCCATGGCGGCGCGATTGCTTTGGGTCATCCGCTCGGCGCATCGGGCACGAAGCTGATGGCGACATTGCTGAACGCGCTTGAAGCACGTGGTGGCAAATATGGTTTGCAGACGATGTGTGAAGGCGGCGGTCAGGCCAACGTTACGATCATCGAACGGGTATAGTCCACAACCATATAAGCTTCACCGTAGCCCTGAGCCTGTCGAAGGGCGCTTATCGGTTAAACGTGCTTCGACAGGCTCAGCACTACGGAATTTGAAAAGGGAATTTGCATGAAACTGGATTCAACGGTCGCAGCAGTCGTCACCGGCGGCGCATCTGGCCTTGGTGAGGCAACCGCCCGCGCGTTGGCCGCAAAGGGTGTGAAGGTCGCCATCTTTGATATGCAGGCGGACAAGGGGGAAGCGGTCGCAGCCGAAATCGGCGGTGTGTTCTGCAACGTGAACGTCACCAGCGATGAAAGCGTCGATGCCGGTTTCGCCAAGGCGCGCGCTGCGCATGGTCAGGAACGCATTTTGGTCAACTGTGCTGGCACAGGCAACGCGGCAAAGACCGCAAGCCGTTCGAAGGAAGACGGATCGATCAAGCATTTCCCGCTCGATGCCTTTGACCGGATCATCCAAATCAACTTGGTCGGCACATTCCGCTGCATCGCCAAATCGGCGGCGGGCATGTTGACGCTGGAGCCCATGGAAGATGGTGAACGCGGCGCGATGGTGAACACCGCATCGGTTGCTGCTGAAGACGGCCAGATGGGCCAAGCGGCCTATTCCGCATCAAAGGGCGGCGTTGTGGGCATGACCCTGCCAATCGCACGCGACCTGATGAGCGAAGGCATTCGCGTCAACACGATTCTGCCAGGCATCTTTAACACGCCATTGATGAACGGCGCACCGCAGGTGGTGAAGGATGCGCTTGCTGCGTCGGTTCCATTCCCAAAACGCCTCGGCCATCCACACGAGTTTGCGCAGGTCGCGATGACCATGATCGAGTGCGGATATTTCAACGGCGAAGACGTCCGCATCGACGGTGCCATCCGCATGGCACCGCGTTGATCGCATGACCGCGTTCACCCAAATTCTTTATGATGTCGCAGATGGCATTGCGACCATCACGATGCATCGTCCTGAAAAGATGAATGCGTTTACAAATGTGATGATGCGCGAAATGTGCGCGGCATTTGATTTGGTGGACGCGGATGATGCGGTGCGCGCCGTCATCGTAACGGGTTCGGGTGACCGTGCATTTTGTGCAGGGGCCGATCTGACACCCGAGGGTGGCGGCGACGTGTTCGCGAGCCGGTCCGAAGTTGAAACGCTTTCCGATGAACGGGTACGCGATTCCGGTGGCCGGTTAACGCTGCGGATTTTCCAATGCAGAAAGCCTGTCATTGGCGCCATCAACGGCGCTGCCGTGGGCATTGGCGCAACGATGCAACTGCCCATGGACTTCCGGTTGGCCAGTGACACGGCGCGCTTTGGCTTTGTTTTTGCGCGGCGCGGGATTGTGCCAGAGGCTGCCTCAAGCTGGTTCCTGCCGCGACTGGTGGGCATGCAACAGGCGCTGGAATGGTGCATGACGGGCCGCGTGTTCAATGCCGATGAAGCGCTGCACGGTGGGCTGGTGCGTTCCATTCATGCGCCTGCAGACGTGATGGACGCCGCGCGGGCATTGGCCCGGGAAATCGCCGACAACACTGCGCCCGTGTCGATTGCCCTCACGCGGGCCATGTTGTGGCGGCTGTCCGCTGCGGAACATCCCATGGCCGCGCATCAGATTGACAGCCGTGCGATTTACCGGCGGTCACGCTCAGGCGACGCAAAGGAAGGTATATCAAGCTTCCTTGAAAAGCGCGCACCTGTTTATCCCGATAAAGTTTCCGCAGATATGCCTGACTTCTTCCCATGGTGGGATGAACCTGTTTATAAGTAACCCTACGTAAACGGGGGAGTAAGGCACCAATGGCCACGACGGGACCAAGGCTGGTGAGTGAAGCGGGCGATAATGCAAAAGCGCGCGACCAGCTTATCGAAGCGGCAAGCCAGATCATGCGT
>JBILBJ010000134.1:0-5287 GCA_044353705.1 Sphingorhabdus sp.
CCGATAATTCATGACGATGGGGATGGAGCGGACGCCGTGCCCAATGGCGAGCGCAACCGTTTGTACTTTGGGCTTACTAAATCCCAGCTTTGGGTTGTTCGCAAAGCCGACGCCATCACCCGAAAGACCGAACTTTCCATTATCATCACGATCATGCAGCAACGCCAACGCATATCGCCCGGGACGCGGGGCGCGAATGCAAATCGAAACTGGCCCTGCGCTTGGGACAGCCATCGGCACCCGCCGAAAGGGTTTGCCCGCCGCAATCAAAATCTTGTCGCTTTGCAAGAAATCAGCATCATTGTCGGGGTAAAGTTCCAGGATGAGCTTGCCCCTGCGGTCCTTTAAGCCGATAACGTTCACGCTTACCGCAGGGCCTGTTTCCGCCGCCCGGCAATCCGCTTCACTGCGTCCGCGTTCAGCCTTAGGTGGCACATTAGCGTACGCAGACACCGAAGCGGCGATGATTGTCAGGGCCAAGATATACTTCATGACGATTTTCGCATTTCGGAAAATATGTCGCGATTTCGAAAAAGCAGTGCCGATGCTCCCAACATCGCCGCAACCAATATATGAAGTGCCAAGATTGCGGTCGCTGTAAGCGTTATCAGCGTCGAAACCGCGCTGTCCTGGCCGACTAAGAATATAGCGATGACCGCGAAAAGGGCTTCCTTATTCGGCAAAAATGGCAACCGTCCGACCAGTAACCGAACCATGGACAAGACCAGCCAAAAGCCAAAATGCGGTCCAGGTAAAATTATGTACCATAATAAGGCGCACAAGAGCACGCTCGCCGATAAACGCAGAATGTGGATCCCAAAAATCCACCACAATTGCGTGCGCTCAAGCGTGAATACACGGCGCGAAAAAAACAATATCAGGAACGACAGCATCAACATGGCCGCGGCGCATATGACGGATGTATCCGTATAGGCGCCAATATGCAGTTGCGACAAAAATGGATAGGTTAGCAGCAACAACAGCAAAGCGACGAGATTTGCCGCCAAGGCAGACAGAATGTTGACATCCTTTATGGCCCCAAAGGGCGCCGCGCTTAAATCCGTGCGTTTACGCGCCCATAGATAAAAATAGACTTCGCCCGAATAGGATATGAGAACTTCATTGCCGATGCGTTTGGCAACAAGGATGAAAAAGCCTGACGCAGGTAGCGCCCAAAGACGCCGAAAAATAATCCAGTCGGCAATGGGAAGAGCAAAATATAATGCGAGCAGAACCGGCAGAAACCATAAATTTTGCGGTAATGCATTGTGCAACTGCTTCGCGTCTATCTGGCCAAGTTGAAGCACCAGAGCGATCAGTAAGGCTCCTGACAGGAGCCGCGACAGCCAGGTCGACCAAAGCTTTCGCTCGGGCTTTAGCGCTGGCAAATCAAGATGCGCAAAAGGTGTGGCCGTCAATGTCACGCAGCACCCCAGTTGCGGTCACGCAAAACTGTATCGCGCTGCCCACGCGCATCGAACCTATTAGCTAAAAACCGATAGAAAAAGTCATGCTGCCGTGCGCGTGAGGTCAAATGGTAGATCACACGTTCCGCCAACGTCCAACGAACATTGCGGCGGTCAGCCCGACGGTCCGATGTTGTGCACCAAAAATTCGAATGATAAATTTGCCGTCCCTGTTTCAGCACGCGGTGCATCAACTCATGGTCCTTTAAAACATAGGGCCATAAGGCAGGATCGTACCCTCCTGCGGCTTGTAATGCTGATGTCCGGAATGTCTGCGCCGCGCCGCTGGTATGGTTTTGATGTGGCAAAATGCGTGCAGCAAGAAGCCTGTGCATCATGCTCATCAAACCGTTAAACAATCCTTCGCGGCGGAGATAGGCACATGCCGCGACATACTCCGCGCCCTTGGTGTAAAACAGTGAAGTCGCCGCCGCCAGGTAATGGGGTGGATAGTAAGTGTCGGCATCGCAAATCGCCGTGAATTCGGTAGCAACCGCAGCAATTCCCGTCTGCAAGGCGTACACTTGACCCGGCCGAGGTTCATGCAAAAAGGTTACTTTTCCGGGGTGCGCAGCAAGTTGCTTGCGTGCATTATCGATGCAGCCGTCGGTGGAGCCGTTGTCGACGATGATCAAATCAACAGCTATCGTCTGGGCAATAATCGACGTCAGTGTCTGCGGCAAAAAATCGGCCTCATTATAGACAGGTATGACAATTGACCAACGCACAAGCTACCCCCGGATAATTCGAGTAGCCATTGCATTCATTTGCCAAAGTGTAGTTTCAAAACTGTGTCAGATTCATGATGGAAATATATATCTACTGTCACAAATGTCTCGTGCGCCCTCTTCCTAACTCCGCAGAGTAAAGTGCTCAATTTTACACTGATCCGATGTCGTGGTCGTGATGTTCTTGTAGCCAGTCGAGTTTGGAACATAGACACGAACCTGCCAGACCGGATCTTTGAGGTTATCCCGATTGTCGAAGATGGCCCGCCCTTCAATCCGAGTATCACGGTCATACACCGCATGCCCCCGACTCTCTCGGCCTCATCAGCAAGTTGGCGAATGGATACCGCTATTTAAGCCGCAATCAGCACATCGTTGCGTTTAAATATTATTATATATCAATATTTTGAATGGCGCACCCAAGAGGATTCGAACCTCTGGCCTCTGCCTTCGGAGGGCAGCGCTCTATCCAGCTGAGCTATGGGTGCTTGTGGCGGTCGGTTAGCAGGCGGAGCGGCATCGCGCCAAGTTTTTTTTGGGCAGCTCCTCTTTTTTACCCAGGGCGCGGTTCCACGGCGGATCGCACCCATCATTGTGCCCTTAGATTTGCCCGGTGGCGCGATATGTGTGCTGCCCGAAGCTAATGGCTGGATAACTGAAAAACGCGATGCTACGGCGAGGTCATGCAAAACCAATTTGAATTGACGGACGATCAGATCGCCATCCAAGACATGGCGCGCAAATTCACCGCGGATGCGATTACGCCCTTTGCTGCCGAATGGGACGAAAAGTCGCATTATCCGGTCGATGTCTGGAAAGCGGCGGGCGAACTTGGCTTTGGCGCCATTTACGTGTCCGAAGAATCGGGCGGCACTGGCCTTGGGCGGCTTGAGGCTGCGCTGATCATGGAGGCGATGGCCTATGGCTGCCCCGCCACAAGTGCGTTCATTTCCATCCATAATATGGCTGCGTGGATGATCGATTGCTTTGGTAGCGCGGAGCTTAAGGCGCGATATTTGCCTGACCTTGTGTCGATGGAGAAAATCGCGAGCTACTGCCTCACGGAACCCGGCAGCGGGTCGGACGCAGCAGCGCTGAAGACAAGCGCGCGGATCGATGGCGAATATTATGTCTTAAACGGCACGAAGCAGTTTATCTCCGGCGCTGGCTATAATGACGTCTATGTTGTCATGGTCCGGACCGGCGAAGAAAAGACCAAGGGTGTCACCTGCCTTGTTGTCGATAAGGACACGCCGGGCTTGAGCTTCGGTGCGCCAGAGAAAAAGCTTGGTTGGAACGCATCACCCACCGCGCAAGTTATATTTGAAGATTGCCGCGTGCCAGTGGCCAACCGCGTGGGCGCGGAGGGTGATGGTTTCCGCTTTGCGATGATGGGCTTGGACGGCGGGCGCTTGAACATCGGTGCATGCTCGTTGGGCGGGGCGCAGCGTTGTCTGGATGAGGCGATTGCCTACACCAAAGAGCGTCAGCAATTTGGCCAACCCGTTGCCGATTTTCAGAATACGCAATTCATGCTCGCCGACATGGCCACCGATTTGGAAGCCGCGCGTGCGTTGCTCTACATCGCTGCCGCCAAGGTCACTGCGAACGCACCGGACAAGTCGCGTTTTTCCGCGATGGCGAAGCGACTGTCGACAGACAGCGGAAGCGAGATAGTGAACAAGGCGCTGCAGCTTTTCGGCGGCTACGGATACTTACGCGATTATCCCATTGAGCGTTTCTGGCGCGATTTGCGGGTGCATTCGATTTTGGAAGGCACCAATCAAGTCATGCGCATGATTATCGGCCGGGATTTGTTACGCCAATGACCGATGATATCCTACTTAAGGTCGAAGGACATGCTGGCTTCATTAGCTTGAACCGGCCATCGGCGCTCCACGCGCTGACATTGCCGATGGTGCATGCCATGACGCAGGCATTGCTGGAATGGCGGGACGATCCTGCTGTGAAGTGCGTGGTTATTGATCATGCCGACGGACGCGGTTTTTGCGCGGGTGGTGATATCGCCTTTTTACGCAATTCCGCCATGAATGATGGCGGCGTGTTGGGCCTAAAATTCTTCCACGACGAATATCAACTGAACCATTTGCTGATTACCTATCCCAAGCCGGTTGTGGCGTTCATGGACGGCATTACGATGGGTGGCGGCGTTGGCATCAGCCAACCTGCGCGTTTCCGTGTAGCGACCGAGAACACAAAGTTTGCCATGCCTGAAACCGGCATTGGCTTGTTTCCGGATGTTGGCGGTGGATGGTATCTTTCGCGGCTTGAGGGACGCGTTGGCCAGTTTTTGGCGCTTACCGGCGCGCGTATCGCAGGTGCAGGCTGCCTCGCGCTTGGGCTGGCGACACATTATCTAACGAGCAATCTTCTGGCCGAGGCGAAGTCGCGGATCGCGACCGAGGATGTCGAACGGATTGACGGCATTTTGGGAACCTTGTCGGTCACGCCGCCCGATTCCAAAATCGTTGAGACAATCGTCCAGATCAACCGCCATTTTGCGTCTGATGCGCTAGAGGATATTTTCGCAAGCTTGGAAGGCGATGAAAGCGATTGGGCGATGAAAGAGCTTGCGACTTTGCGGAGCAAAAGCCCGCAAACCTGCAAAGTCGCATTGCGCCAATTGGCCGAGAGCCTGAAGCTTACCGACTTTGCCGATAATATGGCCATGGAATATCGTATCGCCAGCCGCGTGCTTGTGCGCCCCGACTTCGCGGAAGGCGTGCGGGCCGTGATCGTGGATAAAGACAACAGCCCCAAATGGGACCCCGCGACAGCCGAAGGCGTGACTGACGCGCTTATCGATGCGATCTTTGCCCCATTACCCGCACAAGAAGAATGGAAGCCTCTATGAGCTACGAAACGATATTGGTCGAACAACGCGGTGCGGTGACGCTCATCACGCTCAATCGTCCGCAGGCGTTGAACGCGTTGAACAGCCAAGTGTTGGCTGACCTGATTGCCGCATTTGCGGCTTTCGATGCCGATGACAGCCAACGTTGTGCGGTGCTGACCGGCAGCGAAAAGGCATTTGCGGCGGGCGCGGACATTAAGGAAATGCAAAGCCAGTCC
>JBILBJ010000135.1:0-5282 GCA_044353705.1 Sphingorhabdus sp.
ATTGGTTATGAACCATTTCACGGCTTATTCATGCCGGGCAAAAACAATGCTTTTCAACGCACGTCGATCCTAGTTCAGCCCCTCCAATACCTCTGCAAAACAGAGATTTTGGTGGAGCTGCCGGGTACCGCCCCCGGGTCCGCTGCATCTATTGCACACCGCAATTTATCACCATAGCCGGGCGAACCCGGCACCGACCTATATAGGCGCTTTTTCGTGAATGGGAAGTGAAGGCGGTTAAAGACCCTGCATATTTCGGCTCTCCGCCGGAATATGAACCACCAGTCCGTCGAGATCGGGTGTCAGCACGATTTGGCATGACAAACGACTGGTGCGCCGCGCACCGGTAGCAAGGTCAAGCATGTCTTCCTCGTCCTCAACCGACCGGGGCAGTTTATCGAACCATAGCTTGTCAATGATCACATGGCAGGTTGAACAGGCCATTTGCCCCTCGCACGTGCCTTCCAGCGGCTGACCCGCGGCTTGCGCAATTTCCAGCAGGCGCTGGCCTTCCACCGCTTCGACGTTCTGGACAGTGCCATCGGCAGTGATGAACGTGACTTTGATCATAGCATTGCCTCTGCTGACCGGTTGATTGCGTCTGCGGCCATATCAATCTCTTCCGCCGTCGTATAGCGGCCAAAACCCAAACGTATGGATGATTTCGCCTGTGCGTCAGTCAGGCCAAGCGCGCGCAACACATGGCTCGGACGGCCAGAACCACTCGCGCAGGCAGATCCAGCGGAAAAGGCGATGTTCCGGCACTCCGATATCAATCGCGCGGCGTCGACGCCGTCGCGGCGGATATTGAGATTGCCTTTGTAACGCTCTGTCACCGAACCGTTGATCGTCCAGTCCGGAAATGCACTGGCTGCGCGGTCCCATAAGGCAGAAACATGCATGGCATCGGCGTCCATGCGCTCTGCCGCCAACTTGGCTGCTGCGCCAAATCCAGCGCACAATGCGGGCGACAATGTGCCCGAGCGCATGCCTTGTTCCTGCCCACCGCCAAGCATTTGCGGCGTCAGCACAACGCCGTCACGCACCCACAAGGCGCCAATGCCCTTTGGGCCGTGGATTTTGTGCGCGGATATGGCGATCATGTCAGGGCCATCGGGGATCGGCATGCGTCCGAATGCCTGAACTGCGTCGCATAGAAACAGATTGCCTTGGGCATGTGAGGCTGCTGCAAGCTCTGCAATAGGCTGGATGGTCGCAATCTCGTTATTGACCAGCATGATGGCAGTTAACGCCTGCCCACCAACGGAACCAGACGTTTGCATTTCGGGACAAATTAAGCCCGAACCATCGACGGGGAAAGTCCGCCCACCTAGAAATTCAACAACGTCCAAAACCGCAGCATGCTCGGTCGCGGCAGCGGTGACAGGTAACCCGCACCCCATGATGGCCAGATTGATCGCCTCGGTCGCACCAGAGGTAAAGATCACGCGCCCACCCGTCGGCAGCAGCGCTGCGATTTGATCTCGGGCAACCTCAACCGCCGCAGCTGCCGCCCTGCCCGCTGCATGTGCGCTATGCGGGTTGGCAAATCCATCCTTTAGCCAAGGCTCCATCGCGGCAAATGCCTCTGGAGCAAGCGGCGTTGTGGCTTGGTAATCGAGGTAGATCATGCCGCTTTGGCGCGGATGACGATATTGCGCCAGACGTCTAAAAACCGTGCGACATCGCTTTCGCTGGTATCGGCGTTGAAACTGACGCGGACGACTTCGGAAGCGGACCGTTCGTCCCAACCCATTGCGCCAAGCACATGGCTGGTTTTCAACGTGCCTGATGAACACGCGCTTCCGGCGGAGACCGCGATGCCAGCCATGTCAAAGTTGATCAGCTGACTTGAGGCCGCAACGCCGGGCATGCGGTAGCTGCCGATGGTCGCAAGTCGGTTGCTTGCTTCTGCAACCACGATGCCGCCGCTGGCCGTGATCTCGGCATCCAACATGTCGCGCAACCGAACGGCTTTTTCCATCCATGCAAAACCCGCATCAAGGGCAGTCGCAAATCCGATCGCTGCGGGCAGGTTTTCGGTGCCGCGCCGGTACCCTTGTTCCTGCCCACCTGTCGGCGACAGCAGCCCAAGGTTGCGGACGAGTAACGCGCCTATTCCGGGCGGGCCACCCAATTTATGCGCGGATACGCACATCACATCAGCATTGGGCAATGGCAGTTTGCCCGCGCTTTGCGAACAATCGGCAAACAATATTCCGCCATTGGCGCGCACAATATCGGCGATCTCCGCCATCGGTTGAATAACGCCGGTTTCGTTGTTCACAGACTGCACCGCATAGCGGGCAGCGCCTGTGATTGCGTTCCGGTCAACATAACCGTTTGGACCAACGGGCAAGCGGGTCGTACCTGCTAAGGCCAAGACAGCATCATGTTCAACGGCGCTGGCAATCGCATCATGGCCACGCAGCGCAATCGCAATTGCCTCACTTGCGCCGCTGGTGAAAATGACTTCACCGTCCCAATTCAGCGCAGCAGCGACGCGGGCGCGGGCGTTCTCCAACGCCGCGCGGGCTGCGCGCCCCTCGCTATGCGGAGAGGACGGATTGGCCCATCGCGCCATCGCGTCGGCCATCGCATTGCGCGCTGCCGGAATGATCGGCGTCGTCGCGGCATGATCCAAATATATGCGGGCTTGGTCGGGCATAGTTTCCATGACAGTTGCGAAAATCGTCACTGCTTCTATATAGCTCTACGAAATCCTGCAAAGCCCGAACCGTCGGGCAAAGCTCGGCACCCATCTAAGAATCGAACAATAATATGCCTGCCATTGCTATTCCCGGTCCCGAAGGCCGCCTCGAAGCCCGCTTTTCTCCGCCACCGCGCCCACGTGCACCGATTGCAATGATTTTGCATCCGCACCCACAAGCCGGCGGAACAATGAACGACCGGATTACGCAGCAGCTTTACAAAACATTTGTAGCGCGCGGATTTGGCGTACTGCGCTTCAACTTTCGCGGCGTTGGCCGAAGCGAAGGCGAATTTGACAATGGCATCGGCGAATTGTCTGACGCAGCATCGGCGCTCGATTGGGTACAAAGCTTCCACCCCGAAGCGTCAACGACTTGGATTGCTGGCTTCAGCTTTGGCGCATGGATTGGCATGCAGCTTTTGATGCGTCGTCCAGAAATCCGGGGTTTCATCTCGGTATCGCCGCCCGCAAACATGTATGATTTCAGCTTTTTGGCGCCTTGCCCATCATCGGGCATCATCATTCAGGGTGTGAATGACGAAGTCGTCAATCCAAACGCTGTTCAAAAGCTGGTCGATAAACTGCGCACACAGCGCCACATCACCATTCACCACGACGAAATCCCGCGCGCGAACCATTTCTTTGAAAATGAAATGGATATGCTGATGGCGTCCGTGAACAACTATCTCGATTTCCGGTTGGACCCGAACTCACCGATTAAGTGAGTTACTGCGCTTCGGTAACTAGGCTTTTGCCTTGTTGGTCGGGCACAACCCAAATCGCAACATTGGCGAAAATAACGAGAGCTGCAGCAATCATCAGCCACATTTGCTGACTTGCACCATCACGAGTCCAACGTTTCCAAGCGCCATAGAGAAGCAGGAACGCAGACAGCATGGCGATGGATAAAACGGCGTTTAACATTTTGCCTCTCTAAAGCCGGTGGATAAGCCACGCAATCGGGCAAATACCGCATAGCCTTTTGCCACGCTCTGCCATAGGGGGAGCGTATTCCGACTCATGCTGCTACAGGATGTGCCATGCGTATCGCTATCGCTTCAGACCACGCTGCCCTTGCGCTGAAATCAGCGCTCGTCGAATATCTGCTGTCGGCAGGGCATGATGTGCGCGATCTCGGCCCGCATGATGAAAGTTCGGTCGACTATCCCGATTATGGCTACAAGCTTGCCGCCGCTGTTGCCGATGGCACCGCAGAACGCGGCATTGCCTTATGCGGTTCAGGCATTGGTATTTCGATTGCGGTGAACCGCAATCCTGCCGCGCGCGCCGCTTTGGTGTCCGAACCATTGTCAGCACGGCTTGCCCGCGAACATAATGACGCAAATGTTATTGCCATGGGCGCGCGCCTTATTGGCATTGAAATGGCCAAGGCCTGCCTTGATGCCTTTTTAACCACTGAATTCGGCGGAGAGCGCCACCAACGCCGCGTCGACAAACTATCCAACCCGAACACGACCAAGGAACCATCATGAGCAGTTCAGCCGCCAATGACATCCAAAACTCTGGATTTTTTACGCAAAGCCTGACGGAACGCGACCCCGAAATCGCGGGCTGGATTGCGAAGGAACTGGGCCGCCAGAAGGACAAGATCGAATTGATCGCGTCGGAAAATATAACGTCGCGCGCCGTGCTCGAAGCCACAGGTTCGATCCTCACCAACAAATATGCCGAAGGCTATCCGGGCAAGCGTTATTATGGCGGCTGCGAATATGTCGATGAAATCGAGACCATCGCCATTGAGCGCGCGAAGCAATTGTTCGGCTGTGAATTTGCAAATGTGCAGCCCAATAGCGGCAGTCAGATGAATCAGGCGGTGTTCCTGGCGCTTCTGCAGCCCGGCGACACGTTCATGGGCCTAGATCTCAACGCAGGCGGGCATTTGACCCATGGATCGCCGGTAAACATGTCGGGCAAATGGTTCAATCCAATCGGATATGGTGTCCGTCGCGATGACCATCGGATCGACATGGACGAAGTCGCGCGCATCGCCAGAGAAAACAAACCAAAGCTCATCATCTGTGGCGGCACGGCCTATTCGCGGGGCTGGGACTGGGCGCGATTCCGCGAAATTGCGGATGAAGTCGGCGCGTACCTTCTGGCCGATATGTCGCATATCTCTGGATTGGTTGCTGGCGGCGCGCATAGCTCGCCTGTGCCGCACGCGCACGTCACGACAAGCACAACGCACAAATCGTTACGCGGACCTCGCTCGGGCATCATATTGACCAATGACGAGGTACTGGCCAAAAAATTCAACTCGGCGATTTTCCCTGGGCTGCAGGGTGGACCATTGGTGCATGTGATCGCTGCAAAGGCTGTATGCTTTGCCGATGCGATGAAGCCAGAATTCAAAAGCTACGCGGCCAATGTCGTCGAAAATGCGAAGGCACTTGCATCTTCATTGCAGGAACAAGGGCTCGATATCGTGTCCGGCGGCACCGACAACCACTCGATGCTGGTCGATCTGCGGCCCAAAGAAGCCAAGGGCAAGCATGCCGAACATGCGCTCGACCGTGCTTCGATTACGTGCAACAAAAATTCGATCCCG
>JBILBJ010000136.1:0-5280 GCA_044353705.1 Sphingorhabdus sp.
AGCAATTGCGAATGTCGTGCTTATAGGCTTCGATAAGACATTCGTAGATATTGCCCTCATCAAGCTCAGCGTCGCCCATCAGCGATATCATCCGGCCGGCGTCCGCTTCATCTAGCGACCCATGCGCCACCAGATAATCCTGAACGAGGCTGGAAAAGGCCGTAATCGCAACGCCCAATCCAACCGAGCCGGTTGAAAAATCCACGGGGATTTTATCCTTGGTGCGTGACGGATAACTTTGTGCGCCGCCCAATGCGCGAAACTGCTGCAATTGCTGCAGTGATTGGTTGCCCAGCAAATAATGGATGGCCTGCAACACGGGGCCTGCATGGGGCTTCACCGACACCTTGTCTTGCGGGCGAAGCGCATGGAAATATAGCGCAGCCATAATCGCCGTCATCGACGCGCAACTGGCCTGATGACCGCCCACCTTCAGGCCGTCGCGCTTTTCCCGTAAATGGTTGGCGTTATGGACAATCCATGACGACAACCAACGGAGCCGCGCATCCAGCGCCTCAATCGTGGCGATTTTTTCTTTTCGGTGGTCTGTTAAGATGGTGGCCATTTCGGTTATTACATCCCCTCGCTGATTCCATATCAGCCCATCAGGCGCATGTCAGTCTAATGCCGCGGCTTATAAGCAAAAATTATAACCCGTGCGTTTCAACTTTTTCGCCACGAAAGACGTTGGGTATCAATTTTGTTTGATAGCCGACATTTACAGATTGCGTATTTCGAAGCTAGAACCGTGTTGAACGAGGGGGAATCCGACAATGGACAAAAGCATAGCGGCGCCACAAGCAGGAACGGGTGCGAACGAACTTAGCCGAACACTCAAGTCCCGGCATGTTTCTATGATCACATTTGGCGGCATCATCGGTGCCGGCCTGTTTGTTGGTTCATCGACGGCAATCAGCACAATCGGGCCTGCTGCCGTTATAAGCTACGCGTTGGCGGGGTTTCTCGTGTTGCTCGTCATGCGGATGATCTCCGAAATGGCCATGGCGATGCCTGGCGTTCAGACGTTTCCCGATTTTGCCCGTACCGGCGTCGGTAATTGGGCCGGGTTTCTTGTCGGATGGCTGTATTGGTATTTCTGGGTCGTCGTGATCGCCATTGAAGCGATTGCGGGCGCGAAGATTATAAACAGCTGGTTTCCGATGCTGGAGGTTTGGGAAATCGGTGTGGTGTTGATGGCGATATTGACCGCGGTTAATTTGATGTCCGCCAAATCCTACGGAGAATTCGAATTCTGGTTCGCTTCGACAAAGGTCATTGCGATTATCGTCTTCATTCTTGCGACCGCCGCTTATGCCACGGGCATCACCTCGCCCTCCGGCCCGACATTTTCGAACCTGACCGAACATGGTGGTTTTGCGCCAGCAGGTATTGCCGTCATTTTCGTTGGTGTATCGACAACGATATTTTCGCTTTGCGGCGCCGAAATCGCAACGCTGGCGGCCGCAGAATCTGAAGATGGCGCAAGCACCATCGCGCGTATGACGATATCGGTATCGACACGCATTCTCATATTCTTTGTATTGTCGATCCTAATGATCGTCTCCATCGTGCCATGGAACGAAATCGAAGTTGGCGTATCGCCATTTGCCCAAGCGTTGCGCGTCATGGGTTATCCTTCTGCCGATCTGATTATGAATAGCATCGTGCTTGTGGCCGTGTTGTCGTGCCTGAACTCCGGCATCTATATCACGTCACGCGCCATGTTCGGTCTCGCGAAAAATGGTGATGCGCCGCAATCTTGTGTGCAATTGAGCAAAGCGAAAGTGCCTGCCCGTGCGATCCTTATCGCCAGCCTCTTTAGCTATGTCGCACTTGCCGCATCGGTGCTGTCGCCGGACAGGGTGTTCAATTTTCTGGTCAATGCCTCAGGGGCGATCATGCTGTTTATCTATCTGCTGATTGCTTGGGCGCAGTTACGGCTCCGCGCCGATTTCGAAGCGACTGCTCCTGAAAAGCTGAAGATCAAAATGTGGTTCCACCCCTATGGCACATGGACGGCCATCGCAGGGATGGTCGGCGTTCTGGTGCTGATGGGCGTTTCCACATCGCACGCCATTGAACTTTGGACGAGCATTCTGGTGGCAGCGCTCTTTTTGGTTGGATATTGGGTCAAATGCCGCGTGCAAGCAAACAAGCTGAAAAATTGATGCCCACCAAAATTTTCCGGACGCAACAATCTTTTCAATCACGGATAATGGCCTGCATATCGCATAAGCATATGAAACCGGTTGTTGGAGAGAATGGATGAAACTGGAGAATGACCCCCTCGCGGCATTTTGGATGCCGTTTACTGCGAACCGGGCGTTCAAAACCACGCCGCGTCAGTTGGCGTCGGCAAAGGACATGCATTACACCAGCGACGACGGACGTCAGATCCTTGACGGTACCGCCGGCCTATGGGCGGTAAACGCGGGCCACTGCCGCGCGCCGATTGTCGAAGCGATCCAAAAATGCGCAGCCGAGCTGGACTATGCCCCGCCATTCCAATTGGGTCATCCGCTTGCGTTTGAACTGGCGTCGCGACTGGCGACGATCATGCCTGAGGGGCTGGACCGCATTTTCTTCACCAATTCGGGATCCGAATCGGTCGACACGGCATTGAAGATTGCGCTCGCCTATCAACGCGCCATTGGACAAGGCACGCGCACGCGTCTGATTGGACGTGAGCGTGGTTACAATGGCGTTGGCTTTGGCGGCATTTCGGTTGGCGGCATCGTCAACAACCGGCGGCAATTTGGCACCTTGTTAACGGGCGTCGACCATCTGCCGCATACCCATAATCTGGAACATAACGCCTTCACCATGGGTCGTCCCGAATGGGGCGCGCATCTTGCTGACAATCTTGAGGCTATCGTCGCGCTGCATGGTGCTGAAACCATTGCCGCGGTCATTGTTGAACCCATGGCGGGGTCAACCGGCGTTCTGGTACCACCAATTGGCTATCTCGAAAAACTGCGTGAGATCACGCGCAAGCACGGCATTGTGCTTATCTTTGACGAAGTCATCACCGGCTTTGGCCGTGTCGGCGGCACCACGGCATCCGAAACGCTCGGCGTGACGCCAGACATCATTACGATGGCAAAGGGCCTTACCAACGCCGCTGTGCCTATGGGCGCGGTTGCGGTCAGCCGCCACATTCATGACGGTGTTGTAGAAGGCGGCCCTGATGGTATCGAATTGTTCCACGGCTACACCTATTCCGGTCACCCCTTGGCAGCGGCAGCGGCCCTCGCAACGCTTGATCTATACAAGTCTGAGGGAATTTTTGAGCACGCCAGCTCGCTGCACAATTATTGGCAGGATGCAGTGCACAGCCTGAAGGGCAAACGGCACATTATCGATATCCGCAATATGGGCATTGTTGCCGCCATTGAGCTTGCGCCCCATGCAGGCGGCGTTGGCAAGCGGGGCATGCAGTTGTTCCACAAATGCTTCGACAATGGTTTATTGGTCCGCGCAACCGGCGATATCATCGCATTGTCGCCGCCGCTCATTCTCGAAAAAGCGCATATCGACGAAATCGTTGGGCGTATCGGTGAGCTGATTGAAACCGTCGACTAAAGCGACAGGACAATCTTTCCGACATGCTGCTTCGTCAAAAACGCTTCTTGCGCTTTGACGATGTCAGCTAAGTCATAGGTGGCTGCAACTACGGGCCGGATTTCTCCGTTTTCAATATATGAGACGAGGTTTGCAAAAACCTCCGGCTCTAAAACCGTGCAACCAATCAGGCGTAAATCCTTGAGATAGAGCGTCCGAAGATCAAGATCGACAACAGGCCCAGAAATGGCACCGGATACGCCATAACGACCTCCGCGCGTAAGAACGTTCAGGATCTCGCCAAACTGCGCGCCGCCGACAATATCGACAGCGGCGTCGAAATGCTCTTGTCCGAACAATGATAGCAAATTGGCATCGCGCGGAATGACCTGGGACGCACCGAGCGCGCGGACGCTATCTGCCTTACTGTCCGCCGCCATGGCGATGACCTCTGCCCCGCGCCGCTTCGCAAGCTGGACTGCCGCAGAGCCAACGCCACCTGACGCACCCGTGATGAGGATACGCTCGCCTGCCTGCACATTGATACGGGTCAGGATGTTTTCCGCAGTACCATAGGCGCAGGGAAAGCTAGCCAGTTCGATGTCCGATAACGAAGATTCAACGCGGTACGCATGAACCGAAGGAACACAGGCATAGTCCGCAAAGCCGCCATCGACTTCCGAACCGAAATAGAGAATGTCGTACCGGCTCGCGCCACAAAAGACGGGTTCGACCAAGACCCGTTCACCGATACGGGCGGGATCAACATTATCGCCAACTGCGACAATCCTCCCGCAAGCATCTGCGCCCTGAATACGCGGAAATTGAAACGCGGCACCGGACCAGCCATCATCGCCAGCGCCTTCAAGCCCCTCTGTAGCGCCCGTCTCCGTCGCCTCAGCGACCGATTTGGAATACCAGCCAATGCGCGTATTGATATCGGTATTATTGACGCCCGCCGCGCCAACACGGATCAGGACATCATCAACACCCGGCTTCGATACCGGCACATCATCACGCAATTCCAGCTTTTCATAACCACCATGGCCGGTCAGCAAAACTGCCCGCATGTTGGCGGCTATGGTCACTCGGCGCGCGCCAGCCCGAACTGGTTGAGATACCATTTCTGGAACTTGAGAACGCTGCCCTCTTGGTCGGAATAGCGGCCAGGACGGTAACGGCTCGACATAATACCCGCCTGATTGTTTTCAGTGATGACTTTGTCCTGCGTCGTTGTCGCGTGATAGCCCCAGATCATCTTTTCAATGTCAACCTGGTCTTCCGTCGCACGACCATCGACAAGCCAGATCATTTCCACATCGGTTTCCAGCGCGCCGCGCGGCGTGAACTGGAACAGGATAGCGAAATGGTCGTCGGCCACAATTTGACTGAACGGGCTGAAGCTCAAGTGCATCCGGCCGCCATCTGCCTTTGTCCGTTTGCCCATGAGAGGCGCCGGCGCTGAGCCATCTTGCGTTTCCGATGACCAGCCATCCTTGTTCATCCGCTGCATCAACAGACGCAGGTGGCTGCTTTCGGGGGCGTCGTCGATATTGCCGATTGGCCGTCCTGCCGCTGCTGCACTCTCTTCCCAAGCCTGCAACTTGGGTGTGAAGCTTGCAATGGCGTCAGCAGGCCCCGAACTTGGCCCTGCGCCTACCGCAACGATCGACTCTGATGCATGCATCGAGCAGAATTCCGGATGCGAAGGGACACAAT
>JBILBJ010000137.1:0-5272 GCA_044353705.1 Sphingorhabdus sp.
GGGCGTCAAAGTTCCCGGCAGCGAAAATCATGTCATGTATGTCTGGTTGGACGCGCTAACCACCTATATCTCCGCGATTGGCTTTCCCGACGATACCGAGGAATGGCGCAAATTCTGGCCGGCCAATGTCCATATCATTGGCAAGGACATCGTTCGCTTTCACACCGTCTATTGGCCCGCATTTTTGATGTCGGCTGGCTTGCCATTGCCGAAGCAAGTGTTCGGGCATGGTTTCCTGCTTTCACGTGGCGAGAAAATGTCGAAGTCCTTGGGCAATGTCGTTGACCCGATGCAGCTTGCGGAATTGTTTGGCGTTGATGCGCTGCGCTATTTCCTGCTGCGCGAAGTTAGCTTCGGTCAGGACGGCAGCTATAGCCCCGAAGCGATTGTAACGCGCGTGAATGCTGATCTGGCCAACAGCTTCGGCAATTTGGCGCAGCGGACATTGTCGCTGATCTTCAAAAATTGCGAAGGCTATCTGCCCGCCATTCGCGGCCATAATGATGATGACAAAGCCCTGTTGGATTTGGTGGGCGCGACAGTTTCCCAGCATATTCCTGCGCATTACGAAGATTTGGCGATGTCACAGGGGCTAGAAAGCTGGATGCAGGCGGTATTTGCCTGCAACGCCTATGTCGATGTGCAGGCGCCGTGGGCGCTCAAGAAAACCGATCCGGAACGCATGGAAACCGTGCTTGCCACGCTGTTCATATGCATCGCACAACTGGCCATCGCTGCATTGCCGATCATACCCGGGTCAGCGACCAAGCTTCTCGACCAAATGGGCGTTCCCCTTGATGTGCGGAACTTCCATGCTGCAGGATCGCATTGGTATTCACCTTTGGCCGAGAGCAATTTCCAAATTGCCCAGCCTGTCGGGCTGTTTCCCCGATTGGAAATGCCAGCGGAGGAGGGGACTGCGGCCTGATGTTCGTCGATTCCCACTGCCACTTGAATTATAAAGGCCTGGTCGAGCAGCAAGGCGAGATTCTTGCGCGAGCGAGGAGCAGCGGTGTGTCTGCCATGCTCAACATTTCGACCCGTGAGCGCGAGTGGGATGAGGTTATCGGGCTCGCGGAACAGGAACCTGACGTGTGGGCGTCTGTGGGCATTCACCCGCATGAAGCGGACCAACATATAGGCATGGACGCTGCGAAGCTTATCGCGCGTGCGGCGCACCCGCGTGTTGTCGCAATTGGCGAAACAGGGCTCGATTTTTACTATGATCACAGTGACCGCGCGCAACAGGGCCTGTCCTTTCGCGAACACATAACGGCGTCACGGGACACCGGGCTTCCCATCATCATCCACACACGCGATGCAGAGGCGGAAACGGCCGAGATATTGCGCGACGAAATGTCCAAGGGCGCATTCACCGGCGTCATTCATTGCTTCACCGCCAGCGCAGAATTTGCACGCACGGCATTGGACCTTGGCCTATATATTTCGCTGTCGGGTATCGTAACATTCAAAAATGCCCAAGATCTTAAGGATGTCGCCAAATTGTTGCCTGCGGACCGGCTGTTGGTCGAAACCGACGCCCCTTTTTTGTCACCCATTCCGCATCGTGGAAAGACTGGCGAGCCCGCATTTGTCGCGGATACAGCGCGTTATGTGGCGCAATTGCGCGGTGTTGACGTGGAAACGCTGGCTAAAGAGACTTCAGACAATTTCTACAGTCTGTTTTCCAAGGCCGTGCGATGAATATCATGGAAGACGGCCCATCGCTGATCTGGGGCGTCGTGTGCATATTGTTGTTATTGAGCTCGCTGGCGGCGCGGCGTTTGCCATTGGGATATGTCGCCAAAGCGGCATTTGCATGGATCGCGATATTTGCGACGTTGTTCGCAATATTCAGTTTCCGGTTTGAATTTAAAGCCGTCTGGGAGCGCGTAAAGGCCGACATTTCCGGCACAGCTGGCCAGAGCGTGCGCGGCGAAGAAATCACTATCCGGCGGCAGGATGACGGCCACTATTGGCTTCAACTTGACGTCAATGGAAAGCCGGTGCGGTTCATGATCGATAGCGGCGCGACGACCACAGCCGTAAACGCCGACACGGCGCGTGAAACGGGCATCGAAGTGGACACGAACGGATATCCGGTATTCCTGAATACAGCGAATGGTCGCGTGACGGCGCAGCGCGGTATCATTCAATCGGTGAAGATTGGATCGCGCGAATTGGGACAACATGACGTTGTAGTGTCTGAAAGTTTCGGCGACACCAATGTCCTTGGCATGAACTTTCTCGACAGCATGCAACGCTGGAAGGTTGAGGGAAATGTCATGACGTTAAAGCAATGATATTGGCGCGATGGAATGCATCAATACTGCCTTTATTCAATTTTACTTAACATAATATATATTATCGAACTTATTTATGGCTGGACCGATGCAGGCTGATATTACCCCTCTCACAGAAATTATGGCGCGATTGCGCGATCCGCAAACCGGATGCCCGTGGGATCTGGAGCAGGATTTCTCGACCATTGCGCCATATACGATCGAAGAAGCCTATGAAGTTGCTGACGCCATCGAGAACAATGATCTCGACGCGTTAAAAGACGAATTGGGCGATCTGCTCCTCCAAGTCGTATTCCACAGCCAGATGGCATCGGAAATCGGCCAATTCGATTTTAACGACGTCGTCCGCAGCATTTGCGACAAAATGGTCCGCCGCCATCCACATGTGTTCGGCGAACAAGATGCACCAACTGACCGCATTCCCGACAATTGGGAAACGATCAAAGCCACCGAACGCGAAGCGGGATCGGATAACAGCGCATTAGCGGGCGTGGCCCGCGCCCTCCCCGCATTGTTACGCGCGCAAAAGATTCAAAAGCGCGCGGCCCGAACGGGTTTCGATTGGCCCGACCAGTCGGGTGCGCGCGACAAGATTATTGAAGAATTAGAAGAAGTTGCAACAGCCACCTCAGCTGAACATGTGGCCGAAGAAATTGGTGATTTGTTGTTCGCCGTTGTCAACTTCGCCCGGTTTCACGACGTTGACGCCGAAACCGCGTTGAAATCCGCAAGTGCAAAGTTCGAACGTCGCTTTCGGAATATGGAAGATTCCGCTGGCGATGCTTTTTCTGCCCTGTCACTCGACGAAAAAGAACGACTTTGGCAACAGGCGAAGGCAAAGGAAGCGAAATAATCAGGCCTCTATTTGGGCGAACTGCTTATCGAATTGGCCCCATAATTGGCGGCTGAGCGCGGCTTCGACGGTTACGAGGTCTTCATCGACAATCTGGCTGTTGATTGTTCCGCGCGCGTGAAGCCATGCAAGCGCAGCGCCATCGCTGGCCTTCAATCGAACGGCCCGCACGAGATTGCCCTTGGCAATGAGCGCGGACAGATGCGCCTTAAAGGCATCAACGCCCTCGCCCGTCTGCGCTGACATCATCAGCAAATCATCATTACGCTGGACCAGCGCCGACAGATCCTCCCGTTTTTCGGCATCGAGCAGGTCAATCTTGTTCCAGACCTCCAACATGCGCGGTTGGTTTGCCGCATCGTCATCGTCCAACACGCCTAAATCACGCAGGATTTGGAGAACATCATCACGTTGCGCGTCGGTTTCGCTGTGCGAGATATCGCGGACATGCACAATGATATCGGCCGAAATCACTTCTTCGAGCGTGGCGCGGAATGCGGCAACCAATTGCGTTGGCAGGTCGGAAACAAATCCAACCGTGTCCGACAAAATTGCTTTTTCGACTCCGGGCAACGAAATTTCCCGCATGGTGGGGTCGAGCGTCGCAAAAAGCATATCTTCTGCCAACACAGTCGCGCGCGTTAGGCTGTTGAACAAGGTCGATTTGCCGGCGTTGGTATAGCCAACCAAAGCGATCACTGGCCAAGGCGCCCTTTTGCGGCGCGCACGGTGCAAAGACCGTGTTCGTTTCACTTCCTCAAGCTCGCGGCGCAAACGCGCCATCCGGTCGCGGATCATCCGGCGGTCGGCCTCAATCTGCGTTTCGCCCGGGCCGCCCAGGAAGCCGAAGCCCCCGCGCTGCCGTTCCAAGTGCGTCCAGCTGCGCACCAAGCGACCGGCTTGATAATCCAAATGGGCCAGCTCAACCTGCAACCGTCCTTCGGCTGTTGCCGCACGCTCGCCAAAAATTTCGAGGATGAGCCCGGTACGGTCAATGGTTTTTAATCCGGTGCGCTCTTCCAGATTGCGCTGCTGAATGGCCGTCAAAGACGCATCGACGATGAGCAGGTCGATTTCCAAGTCCTTGCCTATCTGGGCGATTTCTTCGACCTGCCCGCCACCAAGCAAGGTAACCGCGCGCGGCGAACGCACGCGAAAATGCTTTTTCTGGACGACATTCAAGCCAATGGCCAAGGCAAGGCCCTCGGCCTCGGCAAGCCGCGCCTCTGGCCCTACCGAAGCCCGTCCGGGCAATTCGGGGTAAATAACCAACGCACGCGCACCGCGCGCAAATTCGTCGGTTTCGCTACGTTCAAAAACGCTCAAATATCATCCTCATCCACGCCCTGATTATATTCAGCGAGATTTACGGGATGTTCGGGCTGAATGGTCGATATGGCATGCTTATACACCAGCTGCGTCGTGCCATCGCGTTCCAGCAGAACGGAAAACAGGTCATAGGCGGCAATTCCGCCCTGAAGCATCACACCATTGACGAGGAACGTCGTGACAGGCTCATTCTTGTCGCACATCGCATGCAAAAACACATCCTGCAGCATGCCTGCACGGTGACTGGTACGGCTCATCATGTCATCAAACACCGACCGATCGGGTGAGGCAGATGGCATAATCGTGGAAATGCTATGCTTATAGACCAGCTGGGACATACCATCACGGCGCAACAGCACGGAGAAGTTGTCAAACCAGGTGACGACGCCTTGAAGCTTTACACCTTTGACCAAAAACATGGTCACCGGTGTTTTTGATTTTCTGAGCGAGTTCAGAAACAGATCTTGCAGTCCGTTATTCTTTTCAGTCATTATTATTATCCGATTATATTTTTGTTGTGCTCGGCTTAACGGGAGACCCTAAAAGGGAGTGAGCCGAGGCAAAAACGCCTATACACGAGGACTGCAGACGGCGCAATTGGGCTCATGCGTCGCCATCTTCCCCCTCCTCTAGGCCGTTTTTCCGCACGGAAATGCCAAGTAGCTTCAGCTTGCGATGCAGTGCAGAACGCTCCATCCCGACGAAGGCCGCGGTCTTTGAAATATTCCCTGAAAAGCGCTTGATCTGCACGCGCAGATATTCGCGTTCAAACGCTTCACGCGCCTCA
>JBILBJ010000138.1:0-5259 GCA_044353705.1 Sphingorhabdus sp.
GCAGGACCACGCCGAACGGGGACGGATAACAGCTTTAAAGTCAAAACAGCCTCGCCCAATGGCATGGTGATGATATCGCCCACGCGCACGGCGGCGCTGCCCTTTTCGATCCGGCGGCCATTCAACCGGATATGGCCAGCCTCCGCCCAACTCAACGCGAGCGAACGGCTTTTGGCCAATCGCAGAAAGAACAGCAGCTTGTCGATCCGCAACGTTTGCCTGGCCTTCTAGAGCTTAAGGCCCTTGAGCGCAGCCAATTGCAAAGCCAATGCCGACGGCGGCGCACTTGGCTTTGGTGCTGGCGGTGCGCGATCGGGCTTACCCTTTGGCTTTGCCGATGCGTGCGGCTTTCGTTCTGCAGAAGCCTGCGGCCTGCGCTGTTCGGGCGGACGGGGTTTGGGCAAGCCCACCCAACGCCAATGCGTCAGCACGACGGGCGCGGTTTCTTTTGGCGCGGTTTGTTCTGGCGCAACGGCGTCGGCATCGACGACAGCTGCTTCAACTGCGGCCTCCGCTTCGGGCGCTGGTGTTGCTTCGACTGGCTTGTTTTCTTCGACCACGGGCGTTTCGTCAGCCGCTGTCTCAGGTGCAACCGCCGCTTCAGCGGGGCGGAAACCGGCGTCACGCATCAGCGCTTTCAAACCGGCCTCGCTAATACCCAGCGACGTTGCAAAGGCCATGTCCATGCCAAAGGCGTTGTTCTGCCCGCGCGCTTCATGCGCTTTTTTGATCACCCGTTCGGCCAAATCGATACGCACATATTCATCACCAATCCGGCGATAGCCCGCGTTTCTGGCCTCCGACGGGTTGGCAAAATTCCATGTCTTCAGGTGCACCGCGCTTTCGGGTGGAAGCACGGGCATGGCACGGCTGTCGCGTGCGGCAAACAAGGCTGCGCGCCATTTGGCGGCTGCGGGTTTCAACGCGGCATGATGATAAATATCGAGCGCGCCGAATACGATTCCACCCTTGCGTGCAGCGCCGCGGGCTTCCTTGGGCAGCGCGGCGATGGCGTCGGCAAGATAATGCCGACCCGCAATCCCGCCTTCATCCGCAAGACGCACGGCGAGCGCACGCACGTTGCCATCGACATCAGCCTGTTGAGCGAGGTCCAGCAATCCGACAATCCCGCCCATCGCCTTTGCCAGCTGGCTTTCAATCCAGCTTTCAGCGCGCGTGACAATCTCGCGCAGGGCATCGCCTTCCAACCCGGCGACGGCCTTCATTGGCGCAAATGCAGGTTGAAGCAGCGTGCGGCCTTTGGTCAATGTGCCCAGAAGGTCATCCTTCCAGAAGATCGAAGGTTTACCCTCCCCATCGGCTGCGAGCGAGAATTCGCTATCCTCTGCCATAGATACGTCCTTTGCCTTTTGTCTCAAATGCGCTGCCAGATGTCGTTCTGCGGCAGCCAATAATAATTTACGGTCACCCGCTTTTGCCGCCGGGTCAACCCGAAAGGCAAATCCTTGTAAAGTCCCAATGTCCTCGCCATCGACAAGAACGCGATTATCCTGCTGGATTTCAACGGGCAACAGCCCAACATCGCCAGCGCCTTTGCGCAGCAACATCGATGTCCGTTTGTCGACAAACCGCTGACGCAGCGCATCGTGCAATGCGTCCGATAATTTTTCTTCCAACGCCCGCGCCCGTTCGGCCATCGCAGGCGGATTGGCCAGCCAATCGTTCCGGTGCGCGATATAGGTCCATGTCCGCACCGCTGCGATTCGGGCGGACAGCGTGTCGACGTCGCCTTGGATATTATCCAGCCGTGCCAGTTCATTTGCGTAAATGCCGTGCGGAATGACACGCTCGCCCTGCCCCAGATATTGCCACAATGACGCGACAAAGCGGCTATGATGTTCCTCACCCATTTGCCGGAAATCGGGCAGGCAGGCCACTTCCCACAACCGCGCCACATCAACCGGGTGCCGGATGAGCGATTTCACGTCGGGCATTTCGGCCAAGCGCTTGAGCACCAAAAGGTCGATGACCTTGGGCGCGGGCAACAGGCCCGGACGGCCCGGTTTTTTCTCAAGATCCGCGATCAGCGTCGCGATGTCGTTAAATCTTGGCTTTGCCTCGCGCCAAAACAGCCAGTCCAACCGCGGGAAGCTGTGGCCTTCAATCGCCAGCACTTCTTCGGGGGTAAATTCGCTGCCTTCGCCCGCGAGCGTGCCAAAGCTTCCGTCCCGTTGGTGTCGTCCGGCCCGCCCTGCAATTTGCGCCATTTCAGCGACGGTCAACCTGCGCCGACGCGAACCGTCGAATTTCGACAGGCTGACAAAGGCGACATGCGCGACATCAAGGTTCAGCCCCATACCAATCGCATCGGTGGCCACGAGATAATCGACCTCACCCGACTGAAACATCGCCACCTGCGCATTGCGGGTACGCGGCGACAAAGCGCCCATAACAACTGCAGCGCCGCCGCGCATCCGGCGTAATGTTTCGGCGACCGCATACACCTGCTCAATCGAAAACGCGACGATGGCAGAGCGTTTGGGCAGGCGGGACAGCTTCTTTGCGCCGGCATAGCTTAACGTGGAAAAGCGCGGGCGCGAGATGATCTCCGCATCGGGCAGCAGCGACCGGATGATCGGGCGCAGGCTTTCCGAACCTAAGATCATCGTTTCCTCACGCCCGCGGGCATGCAAGATGCGGTCTGTAAAAATATGCCCGCGTTCGGGGTCCGCCCCCAATTGCGCTTCGTCTATCGCAACGAAGGCAAATTCCCGGTGGATCGGCATGCTTTCCACGGTGCAGCAATACCAACGCGCCTGCGGCGGCTCGATCCGCTCTTCGCCCGTAATCAGCGCGACATTTTGCGCGCCTTTGATCGCCACCAGCCGGTCATAGATTTCCCGCGCCAGCAACCGCAAAGGAAAGCCGATCATCCCGCTCGAATGCGCACACATCCGCTCCACAGCGAGATGGGTCTTGCCGGTGTTCGTTGGACCTAAAATGGCCGTGGGGGCTGAACGGACTGGAGGCAAAAGTTTAGGTGGCTGTCAATTCTGCGGCGAGTTCTTTCAAGGGAACTTCGGTGTTTGCCAATTGTTCAGCGGAAGGTGACAAGCCCTCTGTCACAAAGGCGCGACCTTGCACATAATCCTTGGTGGCGTTCACACAATCGAGGGCAATGACACGGCCCGATTTCAAATAGATGAGCGAAAAGCTGCGTGCGTCCAAATCGCCGCGCAGCACCGTTGTGTCATAGCCAGCACTGATGCCAACGGTTTGCAGCCTTAAGTCATATTGGTTCGACCAGAACCACGGCACCGCATGATATTCGGTCAGCGCACCCGTCAGGCTTTTCGCCACAGCATTGGCCATGTCATTGGCATTCTGCACCGATTCCACGCGCATGATATTGCCGCCGGCAAAGCTGTTGGCATGGGCTGCGCAGTCACCAATGGCAAAGATATCTGGCAAGGATGTCCGGCAATAAGCGTCGACATCAACACCAGCGCCACCAGCCGCGCCCGCCGTCAACAATGGCGCCACCGACGGGATGATGCCAATGCCAACAATGACCATTTGCGCGGGGATAACTTCGCCGTCGGCCAAACGCACGCCCGTGGCGACGTCGTCGCCTTCAATCGCCATAATGCCGACGTTCAGACGCAGGTCAACGCCATGGCTGCGATGTTCGGATTCATAAAAGCGCGACAACGGTTCGCCAGCAACCCGCGCAAGCACGCGATCCATCGCCTCCAGCACGGTCACTTTCTTACCCATTTTGCGCAGCACCGCTGCGGCCTCCAGCCCGATATAGCCGCCGCCGACAATCACAACGTCAGCGACATCATCCAGGCCCTCGACCATGTGATCCACATCGGCCCGGGTTCTGACAACATGCACACCGCGTAGATCGCCCCCTGTGACCGGCAATTGCCGCGGGTCGCCGCCTGTGGCCCAGATCATATTGCCATAAGTGATTACTGTGCCGTCAGACGTCGTGACGGAATGCGCGGCGGCATCAACCGTCTCCACCCGCTGGCCAAGCAGCATATCCACCGAACGCTCCGCCCAAAACGCAGCAGGCCGGATCATGATGCGTTCAAACGCCTTGTCGCCTGCAAAATAGTCCTTGGATAATGGTGGCCGCTCATAAGGATATTCAGGCTCGGCATTGACGATAGCGATGCTGCCTTCGAATTTTGCCTGCCGCAATGCGATAACTGCTTGCGCACCGCCATGGCCGCCACCGACGATGAGAATGTCATAATGCATCGTTAAAGATTCGCTCATTAGGAAAATATCAAAAGTGCGGTAAGCAAAAGGTCAGCAACTGGCTAGTCCCATGCTTGCGGCACTATCAAATAAATGGCAGAGGATGGCGATGACTTTAGACTTTGCTCTCGGCGAAAATGCCGACATGATCCGCGATACCACCAAGCGCTTTGCGACGGATAAAATCGCGCCCTTGGCCACCAAAATCGACGCCGATGACTGGTTTCCACGGGAAGAATTATGGCCAGCCATGGGTGCGCTTGGGCTTCACGGCCTGACGGTTGCGCAAGAAGATGGCGGCCTTGGCCTTGGCTATTTGGAACATGTTGTCGCCGTTGAGGAAGTCAGCAGGGCGTCGGCATCCATCGGGCTTTCTTATGGCGCGCATTCCAATCTGTGCGTCAACCAGATCGCGCGTTGGGCCTCGCCCGAGCAAAAGGCGAAATATCTGCCCAAGCTGATTTCGGGCGAACATGTCGGCAGTTTGGCGATGTCCGAAACCGGCGCAGGTTCGGACGTTGTGTCGATGAAGCTAAAGGCCGAAGCGGTTCAGGGCGGTTACATTCTGAACGGCACCAAATTCTGGATCACCAACGCGCCTTATGCAGACACTTTGGTCGTCTATGCCAAGACCGCGCCTGAGGCTGCATCGCGCGGCATCACCGCCTTTCTGATTGAGAAAGGCATGGAGGGTTTTTCGATCGGCCAAAAAATCGACAAGGTCGGGATGCGTGGATCGCCCACAGCGGAACTGGTGTTCAACGACTGTTTCGTATCCGAAGAACAGATGATGGGCCCATTGCATGGCGGCGTTGGCGTGCTGATGTCGGGCCTCGATTATGAACGTGTTGTGCTTGCCGGGCTTCAGCTTGGCGTGATGCAGGCCTGCCTCGACGTCGTCTTGCCCTATGTCCGCGAACGCAAGCAGTTCGGCAAACCCATCGGCAGTTTCCAGCTGATGCAGGCGAAGATCGCGGATATGTATGTCGCGCTCAATTCTGCACGCAGCTATGTCTATAATGTCGC